>CBINJX010000039.1:0-12879 GCA_966251085.1 uncultured Verrucomicrobiales bacterium | reverse complement strand
TGCGCTCGTCCACTTCCTTCTGCTTGATGGCGGCGTTGATCAGGCGGATCACGGCCAGGCCGTGCTTGTCGCCGCTCTTCATGGCGGCCTTCATGTCGTCGGTGAGTCGCTGCTTGAGGCTCATGGCTGGAGTCCGGGATTTGAGATGTCGGGATGGGGGATTCGAAAGACCGGGCGACCGGCGCGGGAAGCAGTCAGCTGCGCTCCTGGTGGTGCGTGCAAACGGCGGTCCTGGCGGTGATAACGACCGCTACATCGATCTTCGGGTAGATGACCATTCGGAACCCACCGTGGAACTCACGCGGTTGCTCGGGCTGCACAATCAGTTCCATGCACATCTCCACGCGCCGAAACCCGGCAAGACACCTGCCAAATGAGAATGCCAAGAGGCTCTTTTTGAGAGCAACCAACGACGGGGGGCGTGATGGCGTGGAGAAAGTAATCAGAAACCAGTGAAGACCTCCAGATAGAGTGCCCACTTGGCACCTCCAGAGAGTTGGCGGTCCGAGTCGGCACGCTATGAATCAGTCATCTGAAATTCTTCGTTAGCCTCTTCCATTCCAGAGGATGCGTTTCCAATATTCACCCTGCGGGTGAATTCAGAAGACCATCCGATCTATGATGTCACGGCCCTCAATCCTCAAATCATAATCGCCTTTCATGTGGCTGATCATTCTCATTCTTCTCGTTCTCGGGGTTGCGCTCATGGTCGTGGAGGGCTTCGTGCCAGGTTTGGTCATTGGGATTCTGGGTGCTATCGCGGTGATTGGAGCCACGGTCCTCGCCTACGCCTACTACGGGGGCGAAGTCGGCAACCTACTGCTGCTCGGAGTGATTGCCGGAGGAGCAGCTTTCACCGTCTGGTGGATTCGATACGCTCCACGAAGCAAGTTTGCCAAACAATGGACCCTTCATAGTACCGTCGAAAGTCCTCCGGTGGGCGATCAGTCGGAACTTCTGGGCCTGGAGGGAAACGCCATCTCTCCACTACGCCCGGCGGGAATTGCGGACATTGGAGGATGTCGTCTGGATGTGGTCACCGAAGGCGAGATGGTCGCCAGCGGCTCACGGATTCGAGTAATCAGAGTGGAAGGAAACCGTATTGTGGTCCGCAAACAGGATGAGCAACCTGAACTTTCAGCTTAACCACTTGTCTCAAACACCTTAAACAACTGAATATGACACTCACCCCGGTACTAATTGGCGGATTGATCGTGGTCGCGCTGATCGCGATCGTCCTTTTCAACTTCATTGGCATTTGGGTGCGGGCGTGGATTTCCGGGGCGTATGTGCCGATGGGGACCCTGATCGCCATGCGGCTCCGCGGTGTGCCGGTGGCCCAGATCGTTGAGGCCCGGATCACTGCCGTAAAGGCAGGCCTTCCGATCGAGAGCGACCCTCTGGAAGCGCACTATCTGGCCGGCGGCAATGTGAACCAGGTGATTCTGGCTTTGATCGCTGCCCAGAAGGCAGGGATTGCTCTCGAGTTCGACCAAGCTCGCGCGATCGACCTCGCAACCAAAGGCACCGGTAAGACCGTGCTCGATGCGGTGAAAACGAGCATCAATCCGCGCGTGATCGATTGCCCGAATCCCGCGAGCGGCAAGACGACGATCGATGGTGTCGCGAAGGATGGTATCGGAGTAAAGGCCCGCGCCCGTGTGACGGTGCGGACAAATCTCAGGCAGTTCGTCGGCGGTGCGACGGAGGAAACGATCATCGCCCGCGTCGGCGAGGGTATCGTCAGCGCGATTGGCTCTGCCGATTCCTACAAGCTGGTGCTCGAAAACCCGGATCGAATTTCCAAGACGGTGCTCACGAAGGGACTCGATAGCGGCACGGCCTTCGAGATTCTCTCCATCGATATCGCGGATGTGGACATTGGCGAGAACGTCGGCGCAAAACTCCAGACCGAGCAGGCGGATGCAGACAAACGCGTCGCCCAGGCAAAGGCCGAGGTGCGCCGCGCAGCTGCCGTTGCAGCCGAGCAGGAAATGCGCGCCCGCACTCAGGAAATGCGTGCAAAGGTTGTTGAGGCCGAGGCTCAGGTACCGCTCGCGATGGCGGAAGCTTTCCGCTCTGGTAATATTGGTATCATGGACTACATGCGGATGAAGAACATCGAATCCGATACACAGATGCGTGGATCGATCGCAGGAAATGACCGCGCTCAACAGGAGCAGAAATGAGCCTGGCGAGCATCGAGAGCAGCATCGGAGCAGCCGTCCTGGTGGCGGTAATGCTTCTGATTCGCTGGCTGGGTGATCGCTTTGCCGAGAAACGGGCGGACTCGAAGGTGGCGGCGCATCGCTTGAAAAAGAGCGCCGCTGCTTTAGGGGCTAGGGGCGATAGCGAAGAGGAGCGGGTGCGCCGATTCCTTGAAGCTCTCGGTATTCCTGCGGATTCCGAAGAAGCGAAGCGGGCTACGACGCCTCCGCCGATCCGCAGGCAACAGCGGCGGGAACCTCCCGCTCGCCCCGAGCAGCCGAAACCAAAGTCGACTACCTCGGGCTTCCCACGACGGCAGGCGCCGCCTCCACCCCCGATCCCAACACGCGCGGAGGAACCGCCGCCACTCGTGCAAACGACGACTGAGATCGTGCCGGCGGTTCATGTTCGGACGCTGGAGGTGAAGAAGGCGGATCTTCCAGAGACGTTTCAGACGATCACATCTGCAGTGACGATTGTTCCGGTGGAAGCGGCAGCAGTTCCGACCGGTGGAGGTACCCGGCCAGAAGGGGAACTGTGGCGCGAAGCCCTCCGGTCACCGCAGGCACTCCGGTCGGCAATTATTCTGCAGGAAATACTTGGTCCTCCAAGAAGCTTGCAAACCGACAAAATCCCTCATAGCTTCCCATCCCTCTAATCAAGCCGGCGTGGCGGAATGGCAGACGCGCTAGACTCAAAATCTGGTATCCGCAAGGGTGTGTGGGTTCGAGTCCCACCGCCGGCACTTTTCTGAAAGTGAATAGTTGAGAGTATCGAGTTGAGAGCCGCGCACCGGCAGATCGGAGAGGTTGGGTGTGGCGATACTGGAGTAGATTACTCACTTGCGATTGCCCTTGTCGGGTAAGTGGTCGCTAGGGCAGGTATCAGGGATGCGCAGCAAGAAGAAAGAGGCACAGGTACTGACGGTGCTCCGGGGATACTTCGAGGATCTGCCACTTCATGAGCTGACCACATCGTCCCGGAGCTTTCCAATCACTGCTCGCGCCGACCTCCAGACCGCTTTGGAAGCGCTTCTTGGGCCGGCATACCAAGTGCATAGGCTTCTCGGGGTGCATCAACAGTGGGCTCCCAGGACCACGACATTCGCGCACCTGATTGTGGACGATGATCATGCGGCTGCGATTGGGCCATTGCAGTACGAGGAGGTGGATCTCGGTGAAACGAGAAGTGCGCGATGTTTGCGCTTTGGTCTCTGGCTCTGTGAACATGAGAAACAGCGGTTCGCAGTGTTTCTCTCGCCGGCTGAGCGCTACGGCGAGACCAGCGGAATGCACCTGGAAATCGCGATTGCTCCGGGCGAATCGGGTTCCGGACTGGTTGACCAGTTTCTGCGAGAGTTGGAAGAGCAGATCTTCCGCGCAGGCACGTACCGGGGGAAAGTGATCTCACTGGAAGGAGAGAGCAACTATCGCGGACAGAGTTCCGGGATCAAGGTTCACAAACTGCGCAGTGTCAGCCGCCAGGAGGTGATCCTGCCCGAGAAAACTTTGGCCCTGCTGGAACGCAATCTGGTCCGCTTCGTAGAGCAACGGCAGAAGCTCCACAAATTGGGGCTGCCAACCAAGAAGGGGCTGCTCTTTTACGGGCCTCCGGGAACCGGGAAGACGCATACGATCCACTACCTTTCAGGCACCCTGGCAGGACACACGACCCTCCTCATCACAGCGGCTCAGGTAGGGCTCCTTGGCGAATACATGCAACTGGCCCGCTTTCTTCAGCCCGCGATTGTGGTCATCGAGGACGTGGACCTGATTGCTCGCAATCGCCGCAACATGAATAGCCCGTGTGAGGAGAGCCTGCTCAATCATCTCCTCAACGACATGGATGGACTGCGGGAAGATGCGGAGATCCTCTTCATCCTGACAACCAACCGTCCTGAGGAACTGGAACCAGCCCTGGCCTCTCGCCCCGGACGGATCGACCAAGCCATAGAGTTTCCGCTGCCGGATGATGCCGGGCGCAGGCAATTGATCCGCCTGTATGCCCGGGGACTCACCATGAAGGACGATCTGGTGGATGCGCTCGTCAGGAAAACCGAGAACGGCAGCGCGGCATTGATCAAGGAGCTGATGCGGCGCAGTGCTCAATTTGCGTTTGAGCATGGCCGGGAGGACCAGATCGATTTGGTCGATGCGGAGGCGGCGATGGAGGAGATGCTCTTCGCAGGGGGAACCCTCAACGCGAAGCTGCTCGGCGTGCGAGTCGAGCAACGGCCGTGAGCGTTGTCACCGACTTCGCAAACTTAACGAATAATGGTGGTCCAATCGGAATCTCCATGAGCTATGCGCACTGAGAAGTGGCTTCTCCTGAGTGCATCGGCGCTCCTGCTGCAGGCTTTCTATGCGTTTCCGACCCAGAATTATGGGCGTGCGGATTTAGTGCGATTCCTGTTTGTCTTGGCGTCCGCTCAGGGCGCCGCCAGTGCTCTTCTCATCGTCGCAATGGCATTCTCGCGTAGTCTTCGACAGCAGAAATTTGGTGTGATTGCCTTCGCGCTTACACTTGCCGGTTGTGGCGTGTGGACCATGACTATAGTCGTCTCGATGATCTCTGTCTGACAGCCTGCCAGATTTCGAACAATCTGAAGGTGAAATGAGGTCGGAGATGATCGAAGGCTCATGGGCGAGGAAACCTCCGACATCCGGACGGGGATTTTTCCTTATTATGGACTACGTCTCGTCGAATGCCTGTACCGTATCACAATGATGTAAACTTGCACCTGCATGTTGCTCGCTTAGCCTCGAATTGATGACAACGACGGCCCTGGTTTTCGGTTCGCTCTTCTATTTCTCAGCGCTTGCATTCGCGGGGGCAGGCGTTCCCTCAAACGTTCAGATTGCCTCGGAACTCGGTCAGGCGAAGGTGGAAGCAAAGGAGTCTGCCGCTGCGGATAGGGTTGTCGTTACAAAGGGCATCCTTGTCGAAAAGATGAAGAATATCGGATATGAACTCCTCGCTGAGCCCAAGGGAGATAAGGATGGCGGTATGACTTTGGTTTTTATTCCGAAATCACTTTCAGGCGAGTTTCCTCCGCCTGGAAGTGATCACTGGTACTATATTTCTCCTGACGGTAAGACTCGGAAACTGCGCTAACATGGCACACAGTTTCTGGAGAGGATGATCGTGCCCGCCGCAATCTGATCTCCTCCCGAGATGGACCCCATGGGCTGGGAGATCAGCCGACACAATCATTCTGACCAACCCGCAGTCTCGCAACCGGGACGACATGCTCATGCCGGTAGCGGAACAGTCACATTGACGCGCCCGTGAGGAATGGAAAAGCCGCGCTGGGCAATAACCAGAGCAGGACAGGTGCAGAGGCGCGATCAGCACACTCTGCACCTGACAGACAGGACGAAGTGGAACAGTACTGGATCGAGTTTTCCGCCTAACGCGGCGGTGAGCTCATTCCTGCTGCTACTCTCTGAAAAAAGTAGTCGCGTTCCACCCCGTCAAAAGCAGCCCGAGAGCATACAGCAGTTCTTGAAGCGGCGTGTTGATCCGCATGGGCAAGGATCATTGCGCCCAAGTTTCTCCATCAGGTGCTTGTAGCCGTGGACGATCCGTTCGCCACGCTTGACCTGTGTCTCGGAAGGATACCCTTTACGCCGTTTGGAAGTCGGCTCGAAAAAAGGGAGTCTCGTGAAGTGATGCTTTGTGTGCCATAAGAGCCTCCTGGTTGAGTTGAGCCCGAGAAAGAATCTGGGAGCGCCGAGTTTGTCAATTGCGAGAGCAGGGGGAGGAAACTCATTTCGAACGGGACAAATGAACTAGCCGAATGCCTTCGGTTGAACTCGAGGTGGAGCAAACCCGGAAGCCAAGACGTTTGTACAAGGTGACAGCGGGAATGTTGGCCTCTGCGGTGGAGACGAGAAGGGTGACCGCAGGTTGGACTCGTTGTTCCAGGTCGGAGATTAATGCCGTGGCAATACCCCGGCGAAAATGGCGAGGTCTGACGATAAGGCGAGTGAGCGTCACCTCATTACCGGACACAGAGAATGAGAGTGCGCCGAGCAGTTGTCCTTCCGAAATGAAGGCGATGAAGGAGTCTGGCGATCGACTGAGTTCCTCGAGGCTTTCGCGCAAGGGAGGGAACTCCGGGCAGCCGATCAGTAGCGCTTCCAAGGAGTATGCCTGTTGCTGGAGAGAATAGAGCTGCGCCGCGATCAACGGATCGCGTGGATCTACTGTGGAGATCATCAGCGCTTACCGGAATCATCCCTCATTTACCGCGAAGGGAAATCCGCTCTTGGATGCGAGTGAGTACTGCATCCAGTGGTTGCCAGGATAGAGTGCGTGGTTTTCCCGGGACATGCCAGAGCACCTGGGAGTCTCGAATCGGACGCGCAGACATGCTCCTTTGTGCGCCAGCCACCAATTCGCCGTTCTTGCGGAGAAACACGATGTAACGCCCCGGAGGAAACTGAACGGCAACATTTAGTAACGTCTCGCCTCCGTAGAGTTTTACGGTCTGGGGAAGATCGCCCTTGAGGGTCTTCTCGACTCTTGCATCAGAAATCTGCGTATAGTTGTAGGGGCTGGCCTTCGTAAGCGTGTTCTCCGTACGCTGGACATTAACGACGGCAATGATCGGGCTGCGATCGATCATTGCCTCCTCGGATGGGAAATACTCAAAGGCAACAGCCGAAGAAATAAGATTGAGGAGGAGCTCGATTAGCACAATGGCACCGAGGCCTTGTTTCACTACGTTTCCCTTCATACGGCTATTCATCGGAGTTGAGCAGGCTCCGCGAAATCGGCTAAGCGGATCCGATAAAACGCACCTCCCCCGATCAGGTGCTCTCGATTCTCATCCTTGTAGTCGTCCACCTCAGCTATTGTGAGATCCGAAAGCGGCACGCACTCCTTGGCAAGAGTGAAGCGATAAGTCAGCATCTGCCTGTCTTGGATTGGATTCAGATTACATGAGACCAAGAGCCCTGTGGTGTTGGAGACCTTCAGAGTCGCTGATCGTCTGGTCATCAGCTCGGAGTCCGCCGGAAATTGACGGGCTTTGGAGAGATTTCGGACCACCTTGAACTCCAGCGCGCCATTCTCACCATAATTTACCTTCACCAAGAACCCCAACTCCTGTGAGAACTCTGGTTTAACGACCTGTACGGCTTGTTTCACGGCAAGAGTTGCGGATTCACTAAAAATCAGCAGCACCGCGGAAATCGATACTGCGAGACACCGACGCTTTATTGGTGTTGCTCTCATATCGTGCAGACGTTGAAGGCGAGCGTATTCTTAGATGAAGGTCGAACCCAGAACGAGACTTGATTGACCAATATCGAAGGAGAATCGACCATCGGCTCCCAACGCCGGAACTCCTCAATGACTGATGGACCATGCTTCGGCGGACATTCGTTCCAGCAGAATGAAAGCGAATATCTCAGTACGCTCCCTCCAGGAAAACGATCTGCCTGCGGCGGATCACATCATGCGGTTGGCCTTTGGCACCTTTATCGGGCTTCCTGATCCCGCTTCCTTTAATGCGTCGGTGAGTTATGTCCGGACGCGATGGGTGGCCGATCCTCGTTCCGCCTTTGCTGCAGAAGTGGACGGTGAACTTGCCGGATCAAACTTTGCGACGACTTGGGGCAGCATCGGGTTCTTCGGCCCGCTGACAAGCCATCCCAAGTTTTGGAATACGGGTGTGGGCAAGCACCTGATCGAGCCCGCGATGGATCTCTTCGCGAAACGGGGTGTGCAACACGCAGGTTTGTTCACCTTTGCACAAAGCCCAAAGCACCTGGCGCTCTACCAAAAGTTCGGTTTCTGGCCGCGGTTCCTGACGGCGATCATGTCCAAGCCGGTCGGCGAACTTTCTCAGCCCTCCAGGATGCTTCGTTTCTCGGATCTATCCACAGATGAGCAGGAAGCGGTGAAGAGAGAATGCCATGAACTCACCGAGGCGATCTATCCCGGACTGAACGTCGAACATGAAATTTGCTCCGTCTCCGCGCAGCAACTGGGTGACACGATCCTGCTGCGGGAAAAGGACAAGCTGGTGGGTTTCGCAGTCTGCCATATGGGTGAGGCGACCGAAGCAGGCACAGATACCTGCTACATAAAATTTGCGGCGATACGTCCCGGGACGCGAGCGGATGAGCATTTCCGGCAGTTGCTTGCTGCATGCGAAGCGGCAGCATCCGCGAAGAACCTCTCGCGACTGGTTGCAGGTGTGAACACCGCACGGCATGAAGCTTATCGTCAGATGCTGGCACTTGGATTCCGTACTGATGTCCAGGGAGTGGTAATGCAGCAAGCGGGCGACGCGGGCTACAATCGGCCGGGTGTGTGGCTTCTGGATGACTGGCGGTAGAGTCGAGGTATTCCGGGGTTGCACGCCGGCAACATCAAGAGAAGCGTGGACCTTTCGGTCGGAAAACTTGGAGATGAGCCTCAAAACATTTTCGTAGAGATTACGCTTCCGCTTCCGTCGGGTGCTCGGATTTATCATCTAGAGTCCAGAAGTGCGGCTGACATCACACCTCGTGCCTAAAACGCGCTAAAAGTGTTGCTTGTGCGCCCGACGTCGCTCGATCAATTACCTACCCGCTGTCCCCGCTTGCCGTACCGGAGCTACTGAAAGGCATATTTTTGACTGCCTGCCATTTCAGGAACCGTTCAAACGAGATGCTCTGACTCGGCAATTGGATACCAACACGGCGTCAATCAAAGTAACCAAGGCGCTTCTCTGACAAATACAGGGAGAAGCGCTCTCGCAGGCGTGATCGCCTTCGGGAGCCCGCAGTCGGTTGCCCGCCCACGCTCGAACTATTTCTCCAGTGAAATCCCCCGAGGTCTTTTACCTCCACATCAACGGCGAACAACGCGGTCCTTACACGATCCAACATATCGATCACCTCCTGAATTCGAGGCTGATCGGGGAGGATACACTTTACTGGCGTGAAGGGCTGGACCAGTGGCTGCCGGTGACGCAGTTGGTGTCGTTGCGGAAACGCAAAAGCCGGAAATGGGTAAAGCCGGCAGCCATCGCGGCAGGTGTCCTGGCGGTTATCCTTGCCATTCTTCTCCGGGTGTTTGGACCCATCACCTTGGACGGATGGCGGGAGTCAGCGCAGACGGAGTACACGGAGGACGCAGCATACTGGCGGGCCCGTGACTTTGTTCGGCATACCGGCGTGCAGAAGGGGGAGGTCGTGCAGTTTCTCAGTATCAAGAGTGCTGAGGTGAAACTTCAGCCGCCGGATGCAGCCACTGCAGTAGTACAAGGAAAAGTGATCGGGCCACGGGGGCGCACCCGGAACAGCGCATGGCGGGTCCATCTTGGATATAACGATCGCAGGAAAGAGTGGACAAATCATGGTGTTGAGGAAGTTACTGTTCCGTGATGAGGCCAATTTCCCCTGCAGCCTTTGCCCCGCTGCTCGATGGAGCAGTGTTGTGCGCTTGTGATAGTTCGACAGCCGTTTCGCCCCGGCGTGAACCGCCACCAGTGGTTAGAGTGCTGCCGGTGCAGAGTCATCCCTTTGGAGATGAATACGCTGTCGGCCTTACATCCGGGAAAACTGCTGGTCGGCCGCGGACGGAAGCAGTCGAGGCTTTGACGCTGCAGGAAGCAGGGGCAGATCCCAAACGCGCCGCAAAGTGGCAGCGCGGATGGGTTTCAGGTTATATGGACGGATTCTGTAAGAGCTCGGGAGGCGTAAAGTGAAAGTTGCCCGACTGTTCGTAATGGGCGGAATCCTGCTCAGCGGGATTACGTCGCCGCTCTCGGGTGTCGGCCAGACGGCTGCACCAACGGTCCAAGTCGGAGATGCGGAGGTGCAACGCTGCGATGAGCGGATCGCCACTGTGCAGCGCGAGATCCTCAATCGCTACGAAGACGCGCTCTCGGAGCTTCAGCTCAATTTCCAAAAGGCAGCCGATCTGGAGGGAGCACTCGCTGTCCGTGCCGAAAGGCAGCGGGCAAGTAAGGAGGCGTCTCTCTCCGAGAAGGCCCTGGTGAATGAACCAAAGGCGCTCCGGGCCGTTCAGATGCAGATGCTGGCAAAGCAGCAGGAACTCATTGCTCAAATTGTACAGGAGACCATCCCGCGCCTCCTCGAGCATAAGAAGTCGCTGACTATCGCAGGTAAACTGGATGAGGCAGTGGCCGTACGAAGTGCAATCGAACGGCTCCAGAACGAGCATCTCCCACTTACGAGGCCCGATCCGACTGTGGCAACGCCAGTAGATATCGTGCTTCAGGCGTATGCAGCTGACCGATCACGCGCGGATAAGATCTACAAGGGAAATCGTGTCGCGTTGCGAGGTGTAGTTGGCGGATTCCGCCCGGATCCCGCTGATTCCAAGCAGTACCAGATCTATCTCGGGGGAAGCGGAGGAGGTTGGGCGCAATGCACGTTTTCCGGCAACGACTTCCGGTTCAGGGAAGAGAAACAGATCAATGGAACTTTCCTGCTGATCGCACCCAAAGGGAACGATGCCGGGGTTCTGCGGATACAGAAGGGCCAGACACTGGATGTGCGCGGCACTTGCGACGGCTGGGAGGAGATGCTGCTGGTGAGCCGGTGTGAACTGGTTCGCTGAGGCTCTACCGGTTCCCGTTTCAATGAAAAAGGCCGACAGCGAGAACGCTGCCGGCCTTTGAAGCATCGAGCGGGTAAGCTCGGATTAGAAGGTGTGGATGAAGAGTCCGCTCCTGAGCTTCGGCTCAAACCAGGTGCTCTTCGGCGGCATGATCTGGTTAGCGTCTGCGATATCCATCAGCTGATCGACCGTGGTCGGGTACATTGAGAACGCGACAGCGGCTTTTCCGGAATCAACCAGGCGGACGAGTTCATCGGTACCGCGGATACCACCGATGAAGTCGATGCGCTTGCTGGTGCGTGGGTCGTCGATGCCGAGGATGGGCGCGAGGAGCCGCTCCTGAAGTCCGGTGACATCCAGACGGGAAATGGGATCGGCATCCGCTGCGTGTTGCCACGCGAGATCATACCACTGCCCGTCGAGATACATCCGGATTTCACCCGGCTGAGCCGGGGAGGGGGAGCCGTTCGGCTGAAGGCGGAAGACGCTGCCGACTGCCTTGAGGAAAGACTCTTTGCTGTGCCCGTTCAGATCTTTGACTGCGCGGTTGTAGGGGAGGATCCGAAGTTGGCTCGCTGGGAATAGAACGGCGAGGAACCAGTTATAATCCTCGGTTCCGTTGTGGTTCGGATTCGCTTCCCGGCGTTCACGTCCGACGCGGACCGCGCTGGCGGTACGATGATGCCCGTCTGCAACGTATGCCACAGGGACCTGCTCGAACGCCTGAACGAGACGGTCTGTCTCGTCGATTTGCCAGACGGTGTGTTGGATGCCATCCGGAGCGACGAAGTCATAGAGTGGCGCCCGGCGGCTGGTCCATTGGAGCACCAGCGCGTTTATGTCGGGATTATCCCGATAGGTCAGAAACACCGGACCGGTATCGGCGCTGAGGGTATTGATCAGCCGAGTGCGATCGTCCTCTTTGTCTTTCCGGGTTTTCTCGTGCTTCTTGATGATGTCGCGCTCGTAGTCCTCGATGTGGCAGACGGCGGCGAGGCCGGTCTGGACATGGTCTCCCATACGCTGCTGGTAGAGATAGAGCACGGGTGCGGTCTCACGAATCAGTGCGCCTCGCTGCTGCAGCGCGAGAAAGTTCTCCCGGGCCTTAGCGTACACTGCGTCGGAGTACGGATCGGTCTCAGGCGGCAGATCGATCTCCGCGCGATCGACATGGAGCAGACTGTCGGGCTTGCCTACGACAAGTGCGGCGGATTCGTCACGATCGACGACATCGTAGGGTACGCATGCGACTTCGTGTGCCTTTTCAGGAGCAGGACGAAGACCTTGAAACGCTTTGATCCGGAGCATAGGCGAGAGAGAAAACGGGAATCGTGCCGCTGTTCAAAGTGCAAAGTGCAGAGCTTCGGTTCAAAGAAGCGGCGCGCTTGCAGTTTGACGTCGGCACAACCCTCTTTCGCCCGGATCATCCCCATGACTCGCATTCTCCCCATTCTTACTGTTTCCATCGCCGCGCTGATCGCTCCGCTTCAAGCTGCGGACGACTATCAACCCGGGCGCGACTCCAAACCGCAGGAAGGAGTGCCGAAAGGCGAGGTACTGAAGTTCACGTTCGATAAGAGCAAGATCTTCCCTGGGACGACACGTGAGTACTGGGTGTATGTGCCGAAACAATACGACCCGGCAAAGCCCGCTTGCGTGTACGTAAACCAGGACGGTGTACAGTACAATGCGCCGGTCGTTTTCGACAACTTGATCGCCCGCGGCGAAATGCCTGTTACGATCGGCATATTCGTGATGCACGGCCGAGTGAAAGCACCGAACGAGAATGCGCTCGACCGCTTCAACCGCTCCTTCGAATACGACGGTCTCGGCGACAATTACGCGCGCTTTCTTCTCGATGAGTTACTTCCGGAGGTGGAGACAAAGAGCACTCCGGATGGCCGCCCCATTCGCCTGTCGAAGAACGGTAATGATCGTGCGATCGGTGGCTCGAGCAGCGGTGCGGTTTGCGCCTGGACTGCAGCTTGGGAGCGGCCGGATGCATTCTCCCGGGTCTTTTCCTGCATCGGCACTTACGTTGGCCTCCGCGGTGCGAACGATTATCCGACGCTCGTCCGTAAGTATGAG
>CBINJX010000038.1:0-12902 GCA_966251085.1 uncultured Verrucomicrobiales bacterium | reverse complement strand
CCTAAAGACTCGCCGATGAGACTCAAAGACTCGCCGATGAGAGCTGAAGACTCGCCGATGAGATCTGAAGACTCGCCGATGAGACTCAAAGACTCGCCGGTGAGACCGGTTGTATGCGCTCATTTTCGTCGGGGCAGACAACCTAAGTGACCAAAGTCGAGTTCAGGAGAATCTTCCAACTTCAACAGCGGATTTCCAAGACAGTTTCGCCGCAGACATTCGTCGTTTCGCACCGATGCCTGTCAAGGAAGTGCCGCGTCATGCCGGTGCCGTCCGTCCTGCGGCACCGCTCCCCGCTTGCCTCCTGTGCGACCTTGCCGCTAGTTGTCCCGACTCGCCGTGACTCCCACTTTGCTCATAGTAGATGACGAAAAGCACACCCGTGAAGGGTTGCGTGCGTCGTTGGAGGACGACTTTGACGTGTACGTGGCGGGCAATATTGCCGAGGCGACGAACGTGCTGGAGAATGAATCGGTGGATCTTGTCCTGACCGACCTGAGGATCGGCGGGGAGGACGGCATGCAACTGATCGACCAGATCCTTGCCCGGCCGAAACCGCCGATCATTATCATGATGACCGCCTATGGTTCGGTGGACACGGCGGTGGAGGCGATGAAGCGGGGTGCGTACGATTTTGTCACCAAACCGCTGAATCTAGACAAGCTCGAGATCTTAATTCGCCGCGCACTCCGGTCTCGGGATACCGAGGAGGAGGTCGTCGAGCTCAAGAAACAGGTAGAGAAGCGCTACGGCCTCGAGCGGCTGATCGGTTCTTCCGCGGTGATGCAGGAGGTTTTTGACACGATCAAACAGGTCGCCCCCACCCGCGCGACGGTCCTGATCCAAGGGGAAAGCGGCACCGGGAAGGAGCTGGTAGCCCAGGCGATTCATGCGCTGAGCGGACGCCCGAAACACAAATTCGTGGCAGTCCATTGCGCCGCTCTTTCGCCGCAGCTGCTGGAAAGTGAACTCTTCGGACACGAAAAAGGGGCCTTTACCGGGGCGGTGGAACGCCGCTTGGGGCGTTTCGAGCAGGCGAATGGAGGGACAGTTTTCCTGGATGAAATCGGCGAGATCGATTCCACCACACAGGTGAAACTGCTCCGGGTGCTCAGTGAAGAGCGGAGTTTCGAGCGCGTGGGCGGGAATTCACCAATCAAGGTGGATGTCCGTCTCGTGGCGGCGACGAATAAAAACCTCGCCGAGATGGTTTCCAAAGGGGAGTTCCGGGACGACCTCTTCTTCCGTCTCAGCGTGGTGCCGATCCACATGCCGCCGCTGCGGGCGCGCAAGGAGGATATCCCGCTGCTGGTGAACGCTTTCCTGAAGCAGTTTGCCGAGGAGAACGGGAAGCCGGTGCGTGAGATGACCTCCGATGCCATGCAGGCGATTCTCCGTTACGACTGGCCGGGGAATGTCCGGGAGCTGCGCACGGCGATCGAACACGGGGTGGTAATGGCCACCGGACCAAAGATCACGCTGCGCGATCTGCCGATGGCGGTGAGGGAGGGGAGTTCACCCACGGTCGGCAAATCCGGGGTAAAGCAGTTGCCGGCTCCGAAGTTTCCCTTGAGCAAGGGTGAGCATTTCAATTTGCACGCCACCGAAGAGCGTCTCATCTTGCAAGCCCTCGACGAGGCCGGTGGCAACATCACCCATGCTGCAAAGAAGCTGGGGATCAGCCGCCGGACTCTGCACCGGAAGCTCAAGCAGATCCGAGGCGAGGAGAAGTCCGACACGAACGATTCCACCACCGAAAGTGATTCCGATGATCAAGGCCCGAATGAGTGAGTGCTCCCTGGCCAACGCGATTGCGTTGGATGGAGGAGGAAGGGCTTGCTGCCGGGACGGTGTGGAAATGCCGGAGCGGGCGAAGGCGCGATGCCAGACCGCAGCGTGGCGGAAAGAGAATTTCAGCCGCAAAAAGGCGCAAAAATGGGGACGTTGCGAGCCATCCCGTCTTTTTGCCACAAAGAGGTACAAAAGGCGCAAAGAGGTGCCTTGCTCGGTGCCAGCATTTCCCCCTTGTGGCTCTGGTGCCTATTGGTGGAGCCCGTTCGAGCATTCTATTCCGGCACATAGCGCTTCACTTGCAGTGCGCTAAACTAATGGTTTGATCCCCCCCGTCTGCAGTACGGATTCATCATCTTTTTCTACCCCAAATGGCTACAGAGACAAAAATTCAGGCGTTGGTGCACAAGCTGGAGGAAGGCGGATGGGCGAAATGGGTCAAACTGACGCTGCTTGTTACAGCGGTGATCTACGTGGTGATCCTCTGGTTTTATCGCGACAACGGTTTCAAGGGGCTCTTTGAAGCCAAGGCGATGGAGCAGGCGCAGATCGCGCGGGAGGTGGCCCGGGGGAATGGGTTCACGACCAAGATGATCCGGCCGGCGGCACTGTGGCAGTTCAACGAGAACAACAAGCAGATCAAGGCGATCGAGAGCCTCCCGGATACGTATCACGCTCCGCTGCCGGTCTATACGAATGCCGTCGCTTTCAAGGTTTTCGATTGGATCAATAACCGTTTTGCCAGTCTCTCCCAGAGTGGGTTCAAGATGTTTGAGGGGCTGATCTATGAGCAGCAGATGACGACCAAGTCGGTCATTTACGCTTACGACAAGATCATGGCGTTTGTGCAGGTCGTCTTTTTCCTGCTCGCAGTGGTGGTGAATTACTTCATCGCACGGCGCCTCTTTGATCATCGCCTCGCCATCCTCGGCGTGGGACTGATGCTCGTGTGCGATCTTTATTGGCAGTACTCGATGTCGGGCCTGCCGCAGATGCTGATGCTCTTCCTCTTCAGCTGTGCGATGTACTGCATGGTGCGTGCGGTGTCGACGCAGGTGAAGCTGACGACGCCGGTGGTCGTCGTTGATAACCCGGAAGGCGAAGACCCCGTGGCGACCGAGGTGGAAGTGACCACTCCGCCGGAGGAAGCGCCGCACGTTCAGACCTGGAAGGACCGGCCCCTGCCTTGGCTGGCGGGAAGCGCCGTATTCTTCGGCCTGCTCGCGCTGGCCCATGGCCTCACGATCTGGGTGTTTGTGGGGGCGTTGCTCTTTGTCGGGCTTTACTTCCGCCCGATTGCCAAGCCCGTGCTCGTGATGCTCGGGATCTTTGTCCTCCTGTACAGCCCATGGCTGGTCCGGAACTATCGAGTCTCCGGTAGTCCGGTCGGCTTGGGATGGTACTCGGGACTTTTCCAGGTTCGCGGCACTGAATCCGCGGTGATGCGTTCCATGAATCCACCGCTGGAGGGGGTAAGCCCGACGGTGTTCCGCAACAAGGTCACTGCCCAGGTGATCGGTCAGTGGGAAGCGCTGCCGTACCATCTCGGCCGAATCGTCGTTGCGCCTGTCTTCTTCATCGCGCTGATGCATCTTTTCCGTCGCAGGGAAACGGGTGCCTTCCGCTGGGGGGTGCTACTGATGTGGCTCTCTGCGGTGTTCGGAATGGCGGTCTTTGGTCTCGAGGAACCCGGTGTAGATCCAAATAATCTGCACGTTCTCTTCATTCCGCTGCTGAGCTTCTACGGGCTGGCGTTCCTGCTGGTGATGTGGTCGCGACTGGAGATCAACATCCGGTTGATCCGGATCGCGTTCATCACGCTGATCTTCCTCCTCTCGTCGATGTCGTTCCTGAACACATTCATCAACCTGCACAAGACGCCGCAGGGCCGCGTGCAGTGGCCGCCATATGTGCCGCCTTATATCTCGATTCTGGCGGATTGGACTACACCTCGGGAGATGATTGCCTCCGATATGCCTTGGGCAGTGGCCTGGTACGCTGACCGCACCAGCCTCTGGATCCCAATGAGCATCAAGACCTTCATCGACCTGAACGATTACAACGTCCTCCAGAAGCCGATCGTGGGGCTCTATCTTACTCCTGTCTCTGGGAATGTCTCGTTCATCCGCGACATCGCCAAGGGCGAATACAAAGAATGGGCTCCATTTATCACTCGCCAGGCCAATATCCGGAATTTCCCGCTCCGCGCTGTAACCGGCCTTCCGATCGACCATGAGTGTGTCTTTTACGCCGATCGCGACCGGTGGACGACACGGGAGGATTAACGGGCCGGTACGTCAGTGCTCAGTGCTCAGAAGTCAGTACTCAGTGTTTGCCGCTGATATCCTACGACCTGGCTTTCTGTTTCCATCGGAGTTTCGCCTTCAGGTGATTCGTGTAAGCGTAGTCAACTGAACACATTCCCTGCCCATATTGCCCCTACTGAGTACTGAGAACTGAGCACTAAGTACTTTGGATATTGTGGCGCGACGGATCCCGCCTTTACACTCGCCGACTCTACCCATCATGGCCAGTAAGCAGCCCAAAGAGCCTGAGCATACATTTGAGACCGCGATTGAGCGGTTGGAGCGGATCGTAGAGGAGATGGAGTCCGACAAACTCCCGCTCGAAGATCTGCTCACGCGATATGAAGAGGGCACGAAGCTGGTCAAGGTGTGCCAGGAGAAACTCGATTCCGCGGAGCGGCGGATTGAGATCATCACCCGCAATGCTGCCGGGAAACCGCAGTTGACTGAATTCGAGCCGGCCGCCGCTTCGCCAGCTCCCGCCGCGGCTTCGACTCCGCCTGCATCCGCGGCCAAACCGTCGAAACCTGCACGCACTGAGGACGACGAGGTTAGCCTGTTCTGATCCCCTGACTGTTTCGCCAACATGACCAACGCGATTCTTCCGACGATCAATTCGCCCGATGACATCAAAGCCGTCCCGGAAAATCTTCTTCCTCAGCTTGCACAGGAGGTCCGGGATGAACTCGTGCGAGTTCTCTCCGACCAGAACCCGAAGTCTGTCGGCGGACATCTCGGACCCAACCTGGGAGTCGTAGAGCTGACGATTGCTTTGCACCGGGTGTTCAACACGCCCAAGGATAAGTTCGTCTTTGACGTCTCGCATCAGGGCTACGTCCACAAACTTTTCACCGGACGTCGTGAGCGCTTCGATACCATGCGCCAGTACGAGGGACTCAACGGATTCCTCCTGCGCACCGAGAGTGAGCACGACTGCTACGGTGCCGGACACGCGGGTACGGCTCTTGGCGCAGCTCTCGGAATGGCCGTGGGACGTGATCTTGCCGGGACGGATGAGAATATCGTCTGCGTGGCAGGCGACGCGGCTTTCACCTGTGGTGTCAGCTTTGAGGCGCTGAACAATGTCGCCGAGCAGACGAAACGTTTGATCGTCGTTCTCAACGACAACGAATGGTCGATCGCCAAGAACGTCGGAGCCATCGCTGGCTATCTGAACAAGATCGCGACCCATCCCGCCTACGCACATCTCCACGAGAAAGCCGCCAAGTTCATCGAAATGATCGGCGGCGAAGCGGCGAAGAACTTCGCCCAGCGTGTGGAAGCCGGGGTGAAAAACCTGATCTTCCCGAGCGTGATCTTCGAGGAACTCGGCCTCCGTTATTATGGCCCGATCGACGGTCATGATATCCCGCTGCTCATCCGGACTTTTGAGTTCCTCAAGACGCAGAACGAGCCGGTGCTCCTCCATATCCTTACGCAAAAGGGCAGGGGATACGCACCCGCGCTGGAGAAGCCGGACAAGTTCCACGGTCTCGGTAAGTTTGAGCCGAAGACTGGTGAGGTGAAGGCAACACCGACTCCGACCTTCTCGGAGATCTTTGGCAAGACGCTCGCGAAATTCGCGGAAAAGGATGAGAAGGTCCTCGCGATCACGGGTGCAATGCCTTCCGGTACCGGCCTGGCGCACTTCGCAAACGCGCATCCGAAGCGCTACTATGATGTCGGTATCGCCGAGGAGCATGGGGCGCTGTTTGCCTGCGGTCTTGCGGTGCAGGGTTTCAAGCCGTTCCTGGCGATCTATTCGACCTTCATGCAGCGTGCCTATGACATGATCGTTCACGACATGGCGCTGCAGAATCTGAATGTGCGTCTCTGCATGGATCGCGGCGGTCTCTCCGGTGACGACGGCCCGACGCATCATGGCCTCTTCGACATCGGTTATCTCCGCCATGTCCCGAACCTCGTCCATATGTCGCCCAAGGATGAGGACGAGTTTGTCGACATGCTCTGGACGATGGCCAATTACAACGACGGTCCCATCGCGATTCGTTATCCACGCGGTGTTGGCACCGGCGTGAAACCAAAGGATGAGCCGGTGATGCTCGAGATCGGCAAATCCGAGGTGCTGAAACACGGCAGTGGAAAACCTGCCCGTGTGGCAATTTTCGGTCTCGGTGGAATGGTTCCAATGGCGGAGGAAGCCGCCGCGCTTCTCGAAGCGCAGGGAATCTCAACCGCCGTCATCAACGCCCGGTGGATCAAACCCCTGGATACCGGAACCATCGAGTTCTTCGCCCGCAGCGCCGATGTGATCTGCACGCTGGAAGATCACGTGCTCCACAACGGCTACGGCTGTGCGGTGATCGAGCATCTCAACGATGCAGGCATCCAGACGCCGGTGGTCCGCATCGGCTGGCCTGATCAATTCATCGAGCACGGCGCCGTCGAGATCCTGCGCAAGAAGCATGGGCTGACAGCTCAGGCTGCAGTGGACAAGATTAGTGCTCTTCTCAACCTCAAGCCCGCTGCGGAGCCGATGACGGCTGCGTAAGGGGAGGGAAAAGTAAGCGGCGGCTCATGGAGCTTCAGTTTCCATGAGCCGCTTTTTTTGTTCTGACACGTGTCACATTTGTCAGCTTTCGCTGCACGGGGTGCATGTGAAATGTGGTGGCAAATGAGGCTCTCGCAGGAGCGGGATGGGGGGCGACACCGCGGCTCAAAGGAGAGAAGACGGTGAGGTAAGGTAGGGGAACCGTAACCAAGAAGGTAGTGTGGCAGTCGGTAGCGGCATTCTTCTGCCCCCCCTCTCACGTACGATGCTCGCCTGGGCTTTGTTCCGCGCGCTCATTTCGCAGAAATATCGATCAACCTCCAAAGCGGTACTTCGTCCCGCAGGCGCGGGACCACCGCACGCCAAATGCACCTTGTCTTTTCATATCCTCTCCGAAGCTCGGCCCGGAAGATGCTATGAATGGGAGGCGGACAACCGATGGGAATCGGGAATTCACCAATCGGTTTCAGGGAAAAGTTTATTTCAAGGTTTGGCGTGGTGGCGACAGGAGCTTCCTATCAGGATAAGATTGCTGACAAAATCTTTATCTTTCCCTAGACGCGGCACATAAGTGGCTTACGTTTCAATTACCAGATATGAAACGAAACCTTCGCACTGCTCTTTGCGTGATGGCTGCCGGCACTCTTGCTGGAGGGCTGATCTACTTCGCTCCGTCGAAGTCCGCAGTTTCCCTGCAAGCGCAGGTGGAATCCGCAATTGCTCCCGTGGCCGAGCAGATCAAGGAAGCACTGGAGCCTGCCAAGGAAGTGGCAGTTCAGGCGACTGACTTCGTCCAGGAGTGGGTGACCGGTGTTCCGTCGCAGCAGCCTGGTGCACCGATGGTCCTGCTCAATGAGCCCGTCGTCATCATAGGCGAAGGTCAGGAAGCGCTTCCCAAGGGAACACCAGTCCGTGTGATCAAGCATCAAGGGCCGTATGTGCAAGTGCAGCATCAGTCCCGCATCATCACGATTCCGCGGACTGCGATGGTGCTCGGCGCGTACCGTTCGAACTAAATTGGCATTCAAGAAACCGGCGGTAGGGCGGTCGCACCGCCGATCGCCGGGAAAGTGTGGGTGATGTTGTCCACGTCCTTCCGGAGGCAGCCGCCACGGGAGGACCTGTGCGGCTGTAAGCGACAACTGCCGGGCTGGTGATTCTCGATTTAGAGAGAAACTGACCACCAGCCATGGCTGATAACGACAAAGTCCAACCGAACCCCGAGAAAGATCCTGACGATTGGGTAACCGGCGACGAACCGATGACCGGGCCTCAGAAGTCTTATCTCAAAACGCTCAGTCAGGAGGCAAAGGAGCCTTTCGACGAGAACCTGAACAAAGCGGAGGCTTCGAAGCGGATCGAGGAGCTGCAGGAGAAGACGGGACGCGGCAAAGAGGAAGAAGCGTAGGGCCGGGCACACACCTCTTACCGGCCTGCAGCAGCGAGAGCCGTTGCGCGTTCGTATTGCGCGCGGAAGGTATCAGCCAGCTCTTTTGCGAGTTGAACCTCACGGATCTTGCTGTCAGCACCGGAGGCAAATGCGTCCTTGATCCGGCCATTCGCGGCTTCGTAGTTCACCGCAGATACATCGGAGAAAGCCGCCATCGCTTCCGGTGGAAAGTTTGCTTTGATCAGCGCTTCCCAAGCTGTTTTCAGCTCCTGATGCGGATCGATACACATTACCCGCACGATGAAAGCGATTTGACGGAATAGCGGCCCAGTCCACTTCTCGTGGTACGTGAAGTTCCCGCCAATGGTGTATGGGTTGACGGATGGATCAGAGCGGAACTGCTCAAACTCCGGGGCATACAACGAGGGGAGAATTGGCAATCGCCGCAGTGCATAGCGTTCCGGGCCTCCCGGTGTGCCCACCTTCCAATTCCAAAGCTTCTGCCCCTCCGGGGACATGACAAAGGCAATGAAAGATTTCGCCAACTCCGGGTGCGGCGCTCCGCGGAGCATCCCGATCGGATCCGCTCCGGCGGAGGTGCCTGCGACTGCATCGACGTAGAGCAGGCGAGACGATCCATCCGGACGGCGCACGGCTTCGCTTTCGAACCGCCCATAGAAGTCGATTGTCATTCCCGCCGCTGCTTCTCCTGCAGAGACGTCGAGTGCGATCTTGGTCGAGGAATCGGTGAAATACCGCGCATTTGCGGAGATCTTCTGAAGGACCTGCATCGCAGCCGCCCATCCGGTTTTCACTGCCTCCCGCTCCTGCTCGGGCGTCAGGCTGCCACCAGCGGTTTCCTTGGAGCGGGTGACTGCGTTGAGCATCTGCTGTTGAATGAGCATCTCAAACGCCTTGTTCACTGAGGAACTCTGTGTCGGGTTTGCGAGCGCAATTCCGTGGAAAAAACGGGGATCCGTCAGTTCCATCCACTGGGTCGGCGGCTCTGAAATTCCGCTCCTCTCAAGGGCATGGAGATTGGAGCAGATACCGAAGGCTCCCAGGCAGGCGCCGATCCAGCGGCCCTCTTTATCCCAGAACGGCTCGCCTCCAAGTGTCTGCGGAATGACCTGGTCGTTGAAAAGTTCCGGATGTGACTCCACGAAGCCGCTGCTGACGAGGCGTCCGGCGGCCGCCTGCCTCTGGTAATCGAACACGCCACCTCCGAAGAAGAGATCGATCCGGCTAGTGACGTTCGAGTTCAGAAAAGCGCGGCGTGCCTGCTGCTCGACAGTGTCGTCTTCCGGCGTGTCATCGAGCGTCACCTTTGCATTTGCATATGCTCCCTGCACTTGGGGACCCCAGGGGCGCCCGAGGGTGTTTGTCCAGTAATGCTGGAACGAAGCAAAGAACTCCCCCTCAAGATAGCGGGTGATTTCACTGGTTCCACCCGGTGAGCGCCAGTCCACGTGCACCCGCTCCCTAGTCCGTGCAAGATGCCATTTCTTGAACCCCTGTCCGAACTCCTCACGTATTGCCTCATTGTGTGGAGTGATGATGACGAGTGTCTGCTCCGCGGCACTAGCAAGATCTTTGTCATTGGGCTGAAGCACGATCGGGAGAAGCACCACGGCGATGAGAACGCCGAGCAGCCACCACTGTTTCAACACGGAGGAAAGATTCACGGGAGGGGAGGCGTCAATGCCGGAGAACAATCACATCTTCCGGGGCGACAGTCGCGAAGAGTTCACGCTCTGAACTGGTATCCACAAAGCGGGGATTGAGTTCGAAAATCTTAACTTCGGCGCCGCCCCTGGACGGGGCCAGCCGGTATTGGGCCATCTCACCAAGGTAGATCCGTTCCTTGAGCCTGCCTGCGACAGTATTCGAGCTGGTGGGCTCCGTTCGTAGGCTCCAGCTCTCCGGGCGAATGGAAAGCGTGACGGAATCACCGGAGGGGAAGGTTCCTTCCTGGTTTTCCGCGACAAACATTCCCAGCGGCGTCTCAACCTGTACCGCTCCTTCGGTGGAATCGACCACTCGCCCGCTGACGAAATTGGTCTCGCCCATAAAGTCGGCGACGAAGCGCGATTGCGGCCGACGGTAGAGTTCGGCGGGGGTGCCGAGTTGGCGGATGTGGCCTCCCTCGAGCACTGCCATTCGGTCTGCAATTGAAAGCGATTCCTTCTGGTCGTGCGTCACGTAGATCGCGGTCAGGCCTGCCTCACGACAGACGCGCCGGATCTCCCCGCGCATTTCCAGTCGGAGCTTTGCATCGAGGTTCGAAAGTGGCTCGTCGAGCAGTAGACAGCGCGGACGGATCACCAAGGCCCGAGCAAGGGCGACGCGCTGCTGCTGACCGCCGGAGAGCTGATGAATCCGCCGGTCGCCGTATGCACCCATTTGGACTGAATCAAGTGCCTCCTGAACGCGTCGGGTAATGTCTGCCTTGGCGACTTTTCTCTCCTCCAGGCCAAACGCCACATTCTGAGCGACCGTCATGTGCGGCCAGAGTGCATAGCTCTGGAACATCATTCCCGTATTGCGGGCGTGCGGTGGAAGCCGGGTGACATCCTCGTCACCGAAGAGGATACGTCCGTGTTCCGGTTCATAGAATCCCGCAACGGTTCGCAGGAGGGTGGTCTTTCCACAGCCGCTCGGTCCGAGGAGGAAGAAGATTTCGCCGGCCTCGATTCTCAGATCGATCTGGTCGAGGGCAACGGTGCTTCCGAAGCGCTTGCTGACGCGCTCAAGGGTGATGGGAATCATCGCGGGTCCTCTGCTCTCAGTTCTTGAACGGGAGGTCAACTGCGCCGTCGAAGGCATCGGTGACATTACAACGTGGACGTATAAACTTTAGCTGGATAAATGACTATTCAGTGGGTTTACCGTTTGTTAGGGAGTAAAATGTGGTTCCTACGTCCCCGATTGATTATCTGTCGTTTGTCGCCGTAGCGCTGGCATTTTTCTTTGCTCTTCACTGTTGGACGCTTCGGATGAACCGACGTGTTCCATTACCCCGCGAAGGATGGGGTGTACTTACCGTGCTGTTGATTGCCGGCTGGTTTTGGGTGGATTGGTTTGGCTGGCGTGAGCAGAGGAATATGCAACAGGCGCTCGAGGGATATGCGCCCGTCTATGCTCAGGCCTTGGAGTTGCTCGGCCATAGCACTCTTCCGCGAGAGAATCCGGCGAGCAGCCCGACGTATGTCGCACTGATCGAGGCGGAGAAACGTTGGCTGGAAGCAAATCGCACGCTTGCGGACGTGTACACCTGCCGCCGTCTGGAGGATGGGCAGGTCGTATTCGTCGTCGATTCAGAAACGGACTATGATCGGGATGGGCGCCTCGAAGGGGACCGCGAAGAGCGCACTCCAGCGGGAGAACCGTGGCGAACGGAAATCGGTCCGGAAATGGAAGCTGCCTTCCGTGGGCAACTCGGTTTTGGGCAAAAAACGTATGAGGACCGCTGGGGACGTTGGATTTCTGCGTTCTATCCCCTGCGTAATCCTGCAGGAAATGTGGAGGCGGTACTTGGGCTCGATTTCGATGCGGCGGTGTGGGAAGGCGCGGTACGGCGGGGCAGATTGGCTGCGCTTGGCTACCTGGGAGCCACGGTTCTTGCCTTGGCTGGATTGAGTGCCGAGACCGCCCGTCATCGCCGTCGTAATCTACGCCAGATAAACGAGGCAGAACGCCTGAAACGCGATGCGGAACTCCTTCAGGCTCGCGTGGCGGAGCAGACCCGGGAGTTGCGCCAGGCAAATGTGGAATTGAAGGCGGAAGTCGCCAGACGACAGCGCGCCCAGGCGGAAGTGGAAGCGATGCATCGCCAGATGGTGGATGCTTCCCGCCGGGCTGGAATGGCCGACGTTGCGACCAGTGTGCTGCATAATGTGGGGAACGTCCTGAACAGTGTCAGCGTCTCGGCCAGCCTGATCTACAGTCAGCTCCAGCGTCCGATTCTGGCAAAGTTACAGCGGTTGGTGGATCTTCTCGAACAGCAGCGCGGCGATCTTCCGGGCTTTCTGCAGACGGAGCGCGGGCGCGCGGTGCTTCCATTCCTGCGCGATGCCTCCAAGCACCTCGATGAAGAGCGGAAAATGGTGACCGGTGAAGCGGCGCGGCTGCAGAGGCATATCGAGCACATCAAGCAGATCGTCACCTCCCAGCAGAGCTTTGCCCGGTTTGGTGGCGTGGAGGAGGAGGTGCAGGTGGAAGAATTGCTGCAGGATGCATTGAATCTCAATGCGACCACCTTTGAAAATAGCCGGATCAAGGTGGTGCAGGCGATCAACGCCCGCCCGACACTGATCGTAGACCGGCACAAGGTCCTCACGATCCTGGTAAATCTGTTGCGCAATGCAAAACACGCGCTGCTGGCACATGAGCGAACCGACAAGCGCCTGATCTTTCGTGCTGCCCCTGTTGGGACAGATCATGTCCGGATCGATATCGAGGATAATGGGATCGGGATTGCTCCGGAGCATCTCGAGGAAATTTTCCGCCTTGGTTTCACTACAAAAAAGGATGGCCACGGATTTGGCCTCCACTCGTGTGCGGTGACTGCACAGGAGCTTGGCGGGACACTCCGGGCGCAGAGTCCCGGAATCGGGCTGGGGGCTACGTTCACGCTCTGTTTGCCAGTTTGCCGTTCTGCTGAGAGACGCAGTTTGGCCCCCGGATTCCTGCTTCCCTCCCAAAATGTGCCGGTTGTCTCCTCATCCTCTCCGGAGCGCATTGAAATCGCTTTCGATTCCGATGTGGAAATCGGTGTCACGGCTGACAAGTAACGCAATCCCGATTATGTTATCACTGCGTTATGATTCGTCGCGACTACCTCATTGTCGGGGCTGGCGTCGGTGGCGCCAGCGTCTGCGAAGGAATCCGGGAGCATGACAAG
>CBINJX010000037.1:0-13002 GCA_966251085.1 uncultured Verrucomicrobiales bacterium | reverse complement strand
CAAGGGCTGCCGTCATGAACGCGACCATGCGTGCCATACGTGCCCGGCCGACGATGTCCCTCACATTATGCCCAGGGGGAACGTCGAAAGGATGGTGGGTGACGATGATCTTGATGACTTTGCCGTCCAAGGGAGCGAACCGCTCGGCGACGGCAGCGACCTGCCGGCAGTTGATCCGGCCGTCCTTCCGGGTGAGGCGGCGGGTGGTGTTGATGCCCGCTACGGCGATCTCGTCATCTGAATAGAAGGGCGCTAGCTCATCGGTGATATACTTCCGGTATTTCCCTAGCGGGTTCACGAGGCGTTCCATGAAATTGTAGAGCGGTACGTCGTGATTACCTGGAATGACGAGTTGCGGGGTGGGGAGCCGTTTCAGGAAGGCCTTCGCCTCCTCGTACTCATCGACCTGGGCGCGCTGGGTGAGATCGCCTGATACCGCCACGAGATCCGGCCGGATCTCATGTGCCAGAGTGATGAGCGGTTCGACGAGGGTATAGTCCAGCCGTCCGAAATGGATATCGGAGATGTGAAGGATCGTACGCATCAACTGGCTTTTGTTTCCGCAGGTACCATTACACGAAGCGCCTTGGCTCGCATACGGTAGTGGAGAGGTGTGTCGAACATCTCGACTTCACCATCGACGGAGACAGGCACCCTCGGACGCCGCATGTTCAGGCGCATCTCCCGGGCGCAGAGTGCGTCGTATCCGGATGCACCCTCCATTCTGTGAAAAAGGAGTCTCATGCCCATGCCAATCATCCGGAGTGGGTGAAGGGGCTCGGGCAGGTATACGGCAAGTTTATCGTCATCGAGGCACTCGCGTCCGCGGATATTGAAATACTCCAACTCCTGCGGGTTATTGCAGACGAAGACGAAGCGGCTCCGGAAATGCCGCTCCTCGGCCTCGGTGGTCACATGGATTTTCATTACATGGCCGCGCCGGAGCATGGCAAGGCCCCCGGAGATAAGCCCTACCAGCCGGTTGCGTCCGAAGCGCCGGTAAACCCGCTCCCGATGCCGGAGGGCGAGGGGATAAAGTCCTACACTCGACTTGTTGAGAAAGATACGGCCATTGACTTCACCCACGTTGACTTCTGCCACACGGCCTTCCAGCACCGTTCGGAATGCCAGATCGAGATCCAGAGGAATGCCAAGGCGCTTGGAGAAGAAGTTAAAGGTGCCGAGCGGCAGTACCCCAAGGATTTTGCCGCTCCCGACGAGGGCAGAGGCAATGCTACTGATCGTGCCATCGCCCCCGGCTGCGAGTACTACTTCGGCATCACCCTCAGCTGCTTTACGGGCAAGGTCAGGGATCTCCGCACCCTGCCTGGCAATCGTCATTCGCACATTGGCGCCGGGTGAGCCCAGGAGCTTCTCTATAGAGCCGAGGAGATCTTCCCTTTGCACCGCCCCAGAGCCGGCGTTGACGATTGCTTCGATTTTTCTCGTTCCGGCTAATGGAGGTTCAGTGCTCATCTCTCATCTTCTGCATCGTAGGCAGCCGTTATTCAGGATTGGCGGTCGGCAAGTGGGAATCTGAATAGAAACCGGTGGTGTAACCCCCATTTACCGGACGTGCGTCGCTGGCTATACCTGCTGGGGTGAAGCACCCAAGCGCCTCGGAGAGTCCTGCCTTTGATGAACAAACGCTCGTGTACCTGCGCGCACTTAGCGCGCAGTATCCCAACAGCGACGCTACGCTTGCAGCAATCGCCAAGCTACACGCGAGCCTGACACTGCCGAAGGGGACGATCCATGTGATCAGCGACATTCACGGTGAGTTCAAAAAGCTGATCCACGTCCTGCATAATGCCTCGGGAAGCCTCCGCCCGCTGGTGGAGCAGACATTTGGAAAACGGCTTACGGCCGGGGAAAAGCTGGATCTGCTGAACATGATCTACTATCCGCGCGAGACTTTCGCTCACATGGTGGAGCGGATGCCGGATACTCAATCGCGGAAGTTTTTCCTCCGTCGGCAGGTGCGTCTGGAGATCGAGTTGCTCCGGCGCCTCTCACGGAATTTCAGCTTGGAGACAATTGAGAGTGTCTTCCCGGCTGCCTACAAGCAGCTCTTCCGGGAACTGCTATTCGGTGCGCACCTGGAGCGGAGCGACGACTACATCGATGGAATGCTCGACCAGTTTGTCACGCATGGGCAGGACCTCTGGTTTCTCCGGCTGTTGGCGCGGATCATTCGCGGCTCGCTCTTTTCCGAACTGATCGTGGCAGGGGACTTCGGCGATCGCGGACCGCGGATCGATAAGGCAATCGATTCGGTGATGAAACAGCGGCATGTGGCGATCACCTGGGGAAACCATGACGTTTCGTGGATGGGCGCATGCCTGGGACAGGAAGCGTGTATCGCCACCGTGCTGCGCATCTCGTTGCGATATCAGCGGCTTTTTCAGCTCGAGATGGGTTACGGTATCCCGATGGCGCCTGTCGAGAAACTGGTGCGGACGGTGTACCATGACGACCCCGCTGAGTATTTCCCGTGTCTGGGGAAGGGGATCCGAGATCCGCTGTCCATGGCGCGAATGCAGAAAGCGATGGCGATCATTCAGTTTAAACTCGAGAGCCAGACGATTCGCCGGAACCCGGACTTCCAACTCGAGCACCGGAATCTCCTCCACAAGATCGATCCGCAGGACTGGACCATCGAGCTGGATGGAAAACGCTACCGGCTCCGGGATCACCATTTCCCGACGATCGACTGGAACGATCCGTACGCACTTTCGCCGGAGGAGGAAGAGTGCATGGCGCAGCTCAAGACATCATTCCTTCAGAGCCAGACGCTCTGGGAACATATGCGCTACCTCGAGCAGAAAGGCTCAATGCACCTCGTGCGTGACTACAACCTGATCTTCCACGGCTGTGTCCCTGTGGATGAGGAAGGTACCTTCCTTCCGATGTGTGTGGATGGAGTCGAGTATCGTGGACGAGAGCTTTACGATGCGTTGAACCTGGTCGTGCACCGGGCGTTCCGCCAGAAAGAGCAGCGTCACCTCGATATGCTCTGGTATCTCTGGTGCGGTCCGCTTTCACCGCTGTTCGGCAAAGACAAGATCGCCACCTTTGAGGGCTACCTCATCGCGGAGAAGGAAGCGCACAAGGAGACGAAAAACGCGTACTTCAAGCTCATCCACGAAAAAGAATTCTGCCATCGGATTCTCGAGGACTTTGGTGTGGATCCGGATCACGGCCTCATCGTGAACGGTCACGTTCCTGTAAAAATCGAGAAGGGGGAGTCACCGATCAAAGAGAGCGGTCAAGCCATCACCATCGATGGAGCGTTTTCGGAGGTCTATGGGGACAACGGTTACACGCTCGTGCTCGATGCCAACCGGACCTTCCTTGCACAGCATCATCATTTCGAGTCGATCATCGAGGCCATCACGCAAGGGTCAGATATTATCCCCACGATTCAGGACGTCGGTGTCTTCGATTCTCCGCGGCGTGTAGCAGACACCGCCGAGGGAACCGCTATTCGCCACGAGATCGCCGCATTGGAGCTGCTTCTCCGGGCGTATGCAGAGAATGCATTGCCGGAAAGAGGGTAGGCCTGATTCTAGAGGCGATTCGGGCACCTTCTCGTCGTAATCGAAATCTTGATCTTACTCATAATCTCTCGGCTGAGGGCATGCCTCGTAGGCGATTACGATTACGAGTAAGAGTCAGATTAAGATGAGAGGTCGGTTCGAATAAGCCCTGAGACTGCTCCATAAACAGCAGGGAGAGGATGGGACTGTTCCCTGCTGCCCATGGTCTATGCACCAACCAACCTGACTGAGATTAACGGCGTGAGCGGCGGAAGCGCCGACCGCCCAGCAGCATGCCGAGGCCTGCGATGAGCGCTCCCGTGGAGGTCGGTTCCGGGACGGCCAGGAGTGAGATGTCGTTTCCTCCCTCTGTCTCGAAGATGTCAGGCGTGCTGGCATCGTCGAAGTAGCTGATCTGGAAGACCTGCCCACCCATTGTGAATAATGCCTCGTTTGGAAGTCCCGCGAATAGGCCGCTCACTGCGGATGCACCATTGTTCAGGATGATCGTGAAGATGTCGTCCTTCTCGATCCCGCTGTTGATCGTGAGTTCCAGCCTGCTGTCACCCGTCAGGGAGATGCTCGATGCGACGATCGAATCGAAGTCGCCTGCCACCGGTTGAGCGCCGGCGATAGCCTTGCCGATGTCGAGCTTCACTACTGAGGAGGATGTCAGTGAGAGGTCACCTGCAAGCGTGAGTTTGCCCACTCCTTCGCCGGAGTTGGCGCTGCTCGGAGAGATGATCGTGCCGGAGCCTTGGATTCGAGCGAGTATTCCCGTGCCCAGAATCTCCGTGTTCAGTTCGGCGATGATTGCGCTCGCGCTGATGTTGGCCTCAGCAAGGTGCAGCGAACCGTTGGTGAGCGTCACGTTGCCCGTGTATGTTCCCGAGGAATCCCCCACGAAGCTCAGGCGTCCGTCGCCCGTCTTGGTGATGTTTGCGGAGCCCGAGATTCCGCCGGTCAGTTCGAGGATACCGACTCCCGTGCCGTTGTTGGCTACGTTCACGGTAGCAGCCCCGGCCAGCGTGGTGGCCCCGGAGACCTTCAGCCGGTAGTCTGTATTGGCCTCCAGTCCTCCCGAAGTGACATTGAATGTCGATCCGGTGCCGATGTTCAGAGCTGCCACCGCCGCATTATTCCCGTGGCTCGCAGCGGCGACTTCCACCGTCGGCGATTGTCCATCCGGCACGACCAGCGTATTGACGAAGCTGGCGAGCGAGCTCGTGCCAGCCATCTCGAATTGGAAGTTCTCGAGGAGCTGGGTCGAGTGGACTCCGCCTGTAGCCCCCGTGAAGCCGAGATACGCCGACTCATTTGCGAAGATCGAGGCGAGGTCGACGCCCGTGAAGACGTTCGTGTATGGCGTCTCCGGATTGTCCCGGTCTGTAATGGTCCCAGTGAGCGTCAGTGCGACAGGATCATAGGTAATCGTGATATCCACGAATTCGCCACTCGCGAAGTTCACATCGGAGGCGGTGTACCCGGCGCCTCCGCCATTCGTGCGCAGCCCAGTTCCGATCGGAGAGCCGCCGCCCGTGTAAAGATTGAAGGCGACAGCAGCACTAGGGGTGATGCCGCTGTACCCGAGCGCTCCGCCTGTAGCCCCGAGCGCTGTCGTTCCGCGAAAATCATTCTGGAGCGTGAACGTGAAACCATCGGCCATGGTCGTGCCATTCCCGCCGGTGGCCTGGTACGAGAAGCTCACGGAGAAACCTTCGCTGACGGCACGCTTGCCGCCGAAGAATGCGCTGCCGGCCTGATTGTTTGCGCCCGAGGTCAATCGCAGTGTATCCCCCAAAAGGGCAGCTGTCCCGTTTGTTGTGAAGCCGACGAAGCCGGAGAGATCCTGTTCTCCGCGCAGTGAAAGGACGGTGTTGCTCGACAGGGTAGTCGTGCTGGCGCCGAGCGCCGAAAAGTCATCCATCACGATCCGGCCCTCGGCCAGATTGACGTTCCCGGTGAAGTCCCCCGGCGCGATCATCTCCACCGTCCCACCGCCGGTCTTCGTCAAGGTGCCTCCGGTAACGAATGGATCACCTTGGATACCGCCCATTGAGAAAGTCTTGCCAGCATCCACCTGGAGGGTGCTGTTTGCCGAAGCCACACGGATCGAGGCTCCAGAGCTGCTGGTTTCCGTGATGTGAAGTTTGGCATCCCCGAGTGTGACCGCGCCCGTGCCGAGGCTGGCCCCGTTGGCTGTGCGGATGGTTCCGCCATTGACCATCGTACCGCCGGAGTGGCTGCTCGCATTGGCAAAGGTGATCGTCGAGTTGCCTTCCTTGATGAAGATTCCCGGACCATCGAGCACACCGGTAAACGTGCCATCTGTTGCCTGATCCAATACGACGGATGCTCCGCTGGAGATGTTGATACCGTTCCGCAGGTTGGCGGTCGTTCCCTTCAGCGTGCCCTCGAGAACATTCGTACCTTGGGCGTAGGAGTTGTCCCCGGTGAGCGTTAGAGCGCCGAGGCCGCTCTTCGCGACCGCGCCGGTGCCTGTGATCGTGCCGTTGTAAGTGGCATCATCGAAGACCCGGAAGTTGTAGGTTCCGTGTGTCTCGATGTTTCCGGTTGGGATGGTCTGATTGATCACCTGGCCGTTCAGCACGATGATGTCACCCTCATGGGTGTTTTCGAACCCACCCAGCGTCAGTGTATTGCCGCCGACTTTGATCAGAGGCCCGGTACCACTGAGCACACCTTCGATGCTTCCGTTTCCGCCGCCGGTGTCGATCGTGGCACCCGCTGGACCAATCGTGACATCGCGGTCAAAGCCGAGCATGAAGGCGCTATTGAAGCGGAACCCGCCACCGTTGATGAACAGGTCGTTTTCGAAATTTCCCAGCGAACTGTCGTTTTGAGCAGCGAGACTGTTGGTGCCCGTAACCGGGCTGCCTGCGCCGTTGATCGTGATCGGACCCGTGAAGTCGTTCCCGGCGTTGTTCAGGAGCAGTTGATTGTCACCGGTGACGGTCAGACCCTGCGTTCCGCTGATCTGGGCGGTAATGGAGCTGCCGACTCGATTGACGGTAATCACTCCCTCCCTATCCCCGAAGTTGATGATGCCTCCATTCGTTGCATCCGGTGCGATCGTGACGCCCTTCTGGTTGGAGCCAGCGCTGCCGACCAGGAGAAGGGCGCCGCTGGTGACGTTCAGCGTGCCGTTTAGAGTAACGGTTCTCGTCGCTGCGGTCGCAGTGTTATCGATGATGAACGAGTTGACCGTGCGCCCGGCGAGCACGGCATCCTCGCTGATTTCCAAGCGAACATTGTCGTCGTTGTTGGCAATATCCGGTGTGGCAAACTCAAACGTATTGAGGCTCCGGACACCATCAATGTCATAGGTGACGAATGTATTCTGCGCAGCATACGCCCACGGCAGGATGCTGACGTTTGTCGAACCGTTGAGTCCACCGCCGCCCACGAGATTGCTCGTGATCCCAGTCGCATCGGTGAAAAGGATGCGGTTTGTGTTGGTGAAGCCGTTACCAAGGTTATTGCCGACAAAGCGAAGCGTAGAGCGGCCTTCGCGTGTAATGCTGGCAATCGTAAGTGTTGTCGGGTTGGAGCCGTTGGTTGTGCCTGAGAACAGATTGTTCTCGCCGGATTTCAAGGTGATCGCGCCAATGGTCTCGGACGAGGCAGCCCCGCTGTTACCATCGAAGCGGAGGGTGCCGTGTGTCATCTCGATCGGCCAGGCATCCGGGATGCGATCATCCAGATTGCCACCGGCATTATTGTTCAGGTTCAGCCGGGTGTTGGTAAGGACGACCTTGCCTGTTTCGTTCACACCGGAAGTGGTCTGGAAGGTAGCAGCCCCACGGAGTTCCACCTGAGATTGCGCGTGCGGCAGCGGTTCAATGACCGTCAGGCCTGTGTAAGTGTTGTTCCCTGCGAGGATTACCGTTCCATTGACCGGACTCTGAGCGCCGTTCAGGGGCTTGTTCCGGATCGTGACGTCACCGGCGCCGGAGATTGCGGAGGAGACAAGGAATGTAGCTCCAGCCGAAGTCTGGCCGCCATAGCCGCCAAAACTGCCGCGAGATCCGCCGACCGTTTCGAGGGTGAGTGTGGCTCCGGACGCGACACTGACACCCGCCCCGCTGGAGAGAGTCGTCGTCTGAGCAACGGTCTGAGCTGTAATCGTGCCCGATTTCAGCACCTCCACCGGTGTATCGAATGTCACTCCACCTACTTTCGAGTCGAGGATGAGCGAGCCGCCATTCAGCTGTACCTTGGCCGAGCCGAGTGGGTTGACGTTTCCCGAGACATTGGAGCCGACAGCCACCAAGGTTCCTCCCTGCACATTGAAGAGGGTGCCGGAAGAGAGTTCCGAGCCATCCGGGCCGCTAGAACCGTTGTCGAGGATCAGACGTTCGCTGCCGAGTTTATTGACTGTAACAGCATCGCCATTGTCGAGCACCTGCCCGAGCCGGACATCGGCCTCGGTGTTGAGCGTGATGGTTCCTCCATCAAGTAGCGTTGTTGTGGCAGCGAGATTCTTGCTCGTGCCACCGCTGACGTTGAGTGTGCTTCCCGCGCTCAAGTTCAGCAGACCTACCTGGACACCCGTGAATTGTTGCCCGGCGAGGTTGATCGAGGAGTTGCCTGCGACGTTGACTGTGTTGCCGAGCTGGATCGCGTTGTTCGTTCCGTTCTCATCTGCCGATTCCGGAGTGAAGAGGGCCCTTGAGGGGATGATCTGCTTGGGAATCCCCGGTCCCGCATAGCGCAGACGCGCGGATGCGCCGCCGCCGCCTTGGGAATACACCATCCGGATATCGTGGAGACCGGGGGTGAGATAAACCGAACCGCCAGACTCGACCTCACCGTGGCCACCATCGTTTACAGCGACTAGTTTGCCATCGATCCAGAGCCGGCTGCCATCATCCCCGCCCGTGAAGAATGCGTATTGTCCCTCGGTGGTGATATTGACCTTGCCGGTCCAATCCATCGAGAACTGCCGCCAGCTGGTATTCGTGTCGGATTCATCATTCCCCACTGCACCACCCGCAGGTTTGTTTGACTCATTGAACACGAAGTTGATCGAGTTATCGACCTGCGCCGCGACGGCGGGGAGATCGAAATTCAGGGCCGTCGTCGTCGTGTTGTTCGTGTTGAAGTAGCGCCCGAACAATCCATTGGTCGCAGTCGATGCCGAGCCGTTGATCTCCAGTGTGCCGCCGTTGAGGCTCACTGCCCCCGCACCGATCGCGCTTTCCGTAGAGCTGATCGAAGCCGCAAGGGTGCCTCCATCGATTGTGATGGCGCCACTGAACGTGTTCGCGCCGGTGAGCCGCAAGGTATTGGCGCCGCTCTTTACGAGACCTCCCGCGAGGGTGCCGCCAATGACATTCGAAATGGTGTAGTCGTTCCCGGCGCTGCCGTTCACCACGATCCGTTGCGGGGAAACCGTGCCACCGCTGATGTTTCGATTTGTCACACCATCCCCGAACGTGACCTGCTGGCCGTTTGCAAATGCGCCGGCGGACCAGTTGCCTGCTGTGGTGGTGTCCCACACTCCGCTTGCAGAGCCCGTCCAGGTATTCAAAGCCCCGGGTGTTTCAACGATCAGGTCAATGGCAGTATCCGCGGCATTGTTGACGAGTCCATAGTAGAAACCAGTCGGCGTGTTACCGATGCCGATCCCGGCAAATTGCGCAGTCGTCAACGCAGTGCCGGTGTAGTCGATCAGACGGTAAGTTCCCGCGCCGAGTCCACTGGAGGAGGTGATGTTGATCCGGGAACCGACAGAAGCGAACGAGTCGGTCGAGATGAGGGCCGTAGTCGAGGGTGCGGTGACGTCGAAGTTCGCGCTGCCTTTCGGTTGCAGCGTCAAGCCGCCCACCGTGAATGTGCTGCCGGCTTTCCCGGCAATCGTACCGCCCGCGTACACCGAGACATTTCCACCGAGAGTGCCGGTGCCGGTGAGTGTGCCCTCCCGCACTTCCGTCGTGCCGGCATACGCGCCGTTATTGGAATTGATCGTGAGCGTCGCGTTTCCGCGTTTGATCAGGGTGCCGGTGCCGCTGATTTCCTGGTTGAAGGTGCCGTCGGTGGTTTGGTCAAAAACCAGGCGTGCGTCGTTGATGATTGCCGTCGGCAGGCTCGAGGTGTTTCCGACGAGTGTTCCGCCGGCAACATACACGGGCCCGGTGAACGTATTGTTACCTGTCAGCGTCAGAGTGCGAGGACCATCCTTCGTAAGTCCGGAACCGGCGAACGCTTCGCTGATGTTCCCGGAGATAATCATGTCCGCGCCTGCGCTGTTATGATTGTGCCCGGCCGTTGTGCCGTTGACACCGGTCAGCGTGATACCTGTCGTGATCGTATTGACTCCATCGAGCACGACTGCCCCGCTCTGTGTCAGCGTTTCCGATCCGGTCACACCGGTGACTCGCAGACCGGTGCTGGGAGAGAAGGTGATCGTGCCGGAACTCGTGGCATTTGCAGCGGCCAGATCGATGTCGGAATTTGCCGTGACATTGATGGCATTGCTCATCGTCGTCGGAGCAAAGAGGTTTGCGCCGTTGTTCGTCAGGCTATTCTCAACACTGCCGAGCAAGCTCTTGATGTCCAATGTGTCCGGGCCGGAGTAGTTCGCGCTCATCGTAGCGCCGCCGCCACCCTGACCGTACTTGATCACGATCGAGTGGAAGCCCGGGGTGAGATGGATCGCTCCGGTGCGTTCGGTCGGCCCTTGCGCATAGTCGTTGGCGACCACCATCTGGCCATCCACATAGATCATGCTGCCGTCATCACTGCGGGTGAAGAACGAGTAGCTGCCGCCGTTGGTGACCTCGAGAACCCCGGTCCAGATGGCCGTGAGACTGGTCGTGTTCAACCCGGGAGCTGAGGGGGGCGTCGATGGGAAATCGATCGTCGTATTATTGAGGCTCGAGACCGGCGTCTCCGCGCCGAAGTCAAATCCACCGACCACACCCGCGCTGGAAGTGCCGATCTTCGGGGAATTGTAAAAGCGCCCGAAAAGCCCCGGATTCGCTCCCGCGGCGGAGACTGTCGGCACAAGTCCGAGTCCGCCTCCGTTGAGTTCGATCGTCGCCGTACTCAGGGAGTTCTGTCCCGATTGCACCGCACGCACCTGTGCTCCGCTATTGATCCGGAAGGTGCCGTCGAAGGTATTGCCGCCGTTGGTGAGAAGGACGGAACCGAAATTGGGAGTGCCACCGACCAGCGTACCCGTCGCACCGGAGACGGTGATCACCCCGCTGCCGCTGAGAACACCCGAGATTGCGCCACCACGATTTGCGTTCTGGTAGAAATCCTTCACCGAGATGGCGGAGTCTGCCGTGACGTTGACGTTGCCCGCGTAGGTGCCACCGATGCGATTGTTGAAAGCGAGTGCGCCGCCATTCAGCGTGATTGGGTGGGGGAGAACGACGGCTCCTGTTCCTCCGGTCTCCGCGAGACTCACTTGTCCGCCGTTAACCGTGATCGTCTGATTCTCTCCCGTACCGACACCCTGTGCGTGTTTGAGTTCCAGCACTGCGCTATTGATGACGATATTGCCGGTGAAGCCGGTGTTGGGAACACTGATATCCAGCCCCACGTTACCCGTTCCATTACGGGTAAGCGTACCGGAACCAGTGATCTGTTCGGGATCATTGATCCGGATCGCGCGTGAACCACCGAAACTTCCGCCGTTCTCTCCAATGTTGATGACGCGGAAGGGATCCCAATCGGCTGTAGTGCTGATGTACGCGAGTCCGCCCCCATTCAATAAGATCGTGTTGGCGAAATCACCCAGCGCGCCATCCTCTCGGAAGACAACTTCGCCGCCATTGACGGTGATGCCTCCCGCAAAGGTGTTGAAGCCATTTCCCAGAAGCAGCCCTGCATTGCCCTCTTTGACGATTCCACCGTTCTGGATCAGCGTCTCGATCGTCGCGTAAGTGTTTGCAATCGTCGGAGCATTGGTCGTGTTGACAGTGATTTTCCGGTTCACACCCCCGAGGTCCAGAGTGCCACTTGGCTCGATCGTGTTGTAGCTGCCGGTGCCGGTGATGAGCACCTCGCGACCGGTGTTACCCGTCGCGTTCCGGTTATTATTCAGGACAATGTCCGAGGTGAGGGTCAGGACGCCGGACGCACCCGTGGAGATCGTTGCAGAGCCGAACGTGGTGCTGCTCATTTCGAGCGCTCCGATCGTCTCGCTGAATTCAGCGAGATCGAGGTGCGCAATATTGCCACCGTTGGCGTTGAGTGTGATCTTGCCGGTGTCGTTGATCTGATCGTTTGCGCTCAGTCGCACGACGGAAGCGGCGAAGCCGTTGGAATTTCCGGATTGGATCACCAGTCCGCCCGAGCCGATTGCATCGGTCCCCGCCGGCTTGTTCAGCATCACCGTTCCGTTGTGCACTCGAATCGCACCTGCTGTCGCATTCGCAGTAGTCCCGCCCAGGACGAGACTGCCGCCGCCCCAGACTGTGAGATCATTACCCGCAGTGCTCGTTACCGGCGCCGAGACGCGCAGTTCATTGTCCGTGGAGACACTGATCGCACCGCCGCCGGTATCCACCGTGATGGAGCGATTCGTTCCAAGATCGACAACCGCTCCCGTGCTCTGGAGCATGCCGCCTCCGGAGAGGACGATGTTGTTCGTGGCGGATGCGTTACCGAGATTCTCACTGGCGCTGATGCTGAGTGTCCCGCCGGTAATTGTTGTCGGGCCGCTATAGGTGTTCACTCCGCCGAGAACGAGCGTGCCGAGCCCCGCTTTTGTCAGGCTGACACCAGCGATGCCGCTGTTGATCGTCGCCGTGTCGGCTTGGTTGGTGACCGTGATCGTAGGGGTGGCGCCTGCGAGTGTGATCACCTCCGAAGTTTCATCCGACGAAATCGTGTAACCACCGGTATTGAAAGTGAGGGAATTGGCCGTGACTCCCGTGCCTGCCACGCCGGTGTTGATCGTGATCAGATCACCGACGCCGCCGAAGAGTGCGGCACTATCGTTGGCATTGGGCCATGCCACATTTGGAGCCGCGCCGTCATCGTTCCAGAAAAGTGAAGTCAGGTCCCAGGTTCCCGCGCCCCCGCTGTTGGTCTGGTCACCGGCTGGATCCCAGTTGAATGTTGCTGCATGGCTCGAGGCGCTGCCTGCCATCGCGAGAACTGCGCAAACTGCACGCGCGGAGCGAAGACGTGAGAGCGAGAACGTGAGTACACGAGGGGACTTGGGGGATTTCATGGGGGAACTTGGGGATTGATCGGGACGAACGGAACCGGATCAGTTCTGGGGTGGGGGGGACTGTCCGCTGCGGAGACCATAGTGGGCCTCTATTGCCTGAAGGTTTCCTTGATGTTACGCCCGTGTAACACGGTTGACATGTAACGGTAATGTGCTTGGCGCCCGGTGTAAGGATCGTTGCCACCCCGGCGAGATCCCTTCTCTGAAAGTGAATAGTTGAGAGTATCGAGTTGAGAGCCACGCACCGGCGGA
>CBINJX010000036.1:0-13022 GCA_966251085.1 uncultured Verrucomicrobiales bacterium | reverse complement strand
GCTTTGGCCATCGGGGCCAAACGATTCCCCTCCGGGTGCAAACGATTGAGGGATGCCTGCAAACGATTGGCCTTTTCCTGCAATCGTTTGGGGAATACCTGCAATCATTTGCAGACTTTTTGGCATCGTTTGCACTCCAACTGCGGTGCTTCGCAGGAGAATGCCGGCGCTTCGCCTCAAATGGCCACTGCTTCGGTGTCTGTGGCCAAACGTTTCCACCTGGAGTGCAAAACGGTAGCCAGCTAGCCCGCTCCTTTGGGATGGATTAGTTAAGGAGCGGGACTTCAGTAAACCCGCCAGGGAGGAAGCGCGAGCAAATGCTCTCAGCCGTTAAAGATTTCCCCTTCCGGACACAATTGGGCTTCTGCCTCAATTCTCCTTGAAGCCACCAAACCGATCCACCTTGAACGGCCCTCGAGGGGAGGAAGAGTTCGCCTTGGGCATGGTGGGTGGAGCTCCGAGTCGTAATCCTTCTTCGACTGCTGCCGCATAGGCGGGTGGGGGAGATGCGGGGAATGTGTTGATCGGAACACGTGCCATCCGCCCACTCGGGAGTTTGGTCCGGGCGGTGATAAACTCGGTGGGATCCCAGTAGTTTGAAAAGTCGCGGGCAAACGAGTTGCGATGCATCCCGATCTGGATGTTTCGCCGCATTTCGAAGTGAAGGTGGGCGTCGTACATCCCGCGGTTGTTCCCGATCGTCCCTACCTGCTGACCGCGGCGCACTTGCTGGCCCTCGCGGACCATGATCTGGTGCAGATGCCCATAGAGGGAATCCACATACTTCAACTCGCCTTCCCAGTAGGCGTGGCGAACGATTACCACGTTTCCCCAGCCCATGCGGTAATCCTGGGCAAAAACCACGATCCCATTCGCCGTGGAGTAGACCGGGTCGCCTAAATCGGTGTCGCCGCCGCCTTCGCCGTTCCAATCCTCCCCGAGGTGTCCATTGGCACGGAAACCTCGGGCTTTGTAATATTTCTTGGTTCCGTCCCGCCCCACGGGAATGTCGAAGCCATCCGCGAGAGGTACGACGGCCATCTCACTGGCAAGGGAGCTGACCAGGGCGGACACGAGGAGGATAACGATAGCGAGTCTGCGACTGATCAGGCGCATGGTGAAGGATCGCCATAGCCGCACTCCGCCCGCCTGGCAACTCCCGGAAGTTACCGGAGGAGGCATAAATAAAGTAATCAGTGAGTCAGTAATCAGTAATCAGAGAGACTTTCTTCCAGAGGGATGATCACTTGGCACTTGGCCCTTTCAGAGGAGCAACCAAAGAACCCGGGCGTGTGAAGGAGGTGGAGAAAGGAATCGCTATGACGCGTGCCCCCACCCGATAGGGTCTCCTTTCCGCCGCACGTGCCTTTTCCAGGGTGGACGTGGCATCACTCTCCACGCGCCCTCCCGGCGGTCGGCGGCGCGACCGCCCTACCGCCGGGAGGGCAATCGCAAGTCAGGGCTCTATTCCACTTCCGCTATACTCACCCGCTCCGATCTGCCGGCCCGCATCCCTCAACCCTCAACTTTCAGAGAAGCCACGGAAGCAGTAGCAAAACGATTCCGAGAATGATCCGGTAAACACCGAATCCGACGAAGGAATGGCTTTGTACGAACTTCAGGAGCCACTTTACGGCAATGAAGGAGACGATGGCCGAAACGAGGGTGGCGAGGCCGAGCATTGCCCAATCTTCCTGGGCGCCAACCCGGAGGGCCTTGAAGATTTTCAGTCCGCCTGCCGCCAGGAGAGTCGGAATGCCCACCAGAAAGGAAAACTCCGTGGCCAGAACGCGATTGGTGCCCAGCATGAGGGCAAAAAGGATTGTCGCACCCGAGCGAGAGGCACCGGGGAAGACCGCCGCGACGAGCTGCGCGATGGCGACGGCGATGACAACAGCCCATGTGATCTGGGAACTCCGTTCCTTTCCACGGAGGAACCGCTCGATGCCGATGAAGAGAATGCCGCCTATGATGAGCGGCCAGGCGACGGGGCCTACCTCTTCGGGGAGTTCGTAGTCGAAGTGGTCCAAAATTAGCCCGCCGACACCCGTGATGAAGAATGCCACGAAGACCTTGAGAATCAGGTCCCGATTCGTGGGCTCCCGCCAGTGCATGATCGTCCGCATGTGATGCGAAAACAGCGGCAGGACGGCGAGCACCGCGCCGGATTGAATGACGATGTTATAAAGATCGCTCTGCCGCGGGATCCAGTGCTGGGCGATCAGGAGGTGACCGGTGGAGGAGACCGGGATGAATTCAGTGAGCCCCTCGATGAAACCGAGGATTACGGCGACAAGCCATTCGGGCATGATGTGGATAGTGGATGCGGGCGTGAATGAGCAGTGTGATGCGCTGCCGGCGCGTTATGGATCGCGCCGGTGCATCCATATCGGAGTGGAGCAGGAACTTAGATTGCCGTTTCGCCGCGTTCTTCCGTGCGGATGCGGATGGCATCCTCGATCGGCAGGACGAATACCTTGCCGTCGCCAATCTTGCCGGTCTTGGCGGATGCCACGATCGCGTCCACCGCGCGCTGGACACGGTCATCCGTGACAACGATCTCAAACTTTACCTTTGGGAGGAAATCGACGGTGTACTCGCTGCCGCGATAGATTTCCGTGTGTCCTTTCTGTCGGCCGAAGCCTTTGACTTCGCTAACCGTCATGCCCTCCACCCCGATCTCAGACAAGGCCTCCTTCACGTCTTCCATTTTGAAAGGTTTGATGATCGCCTCGATTTTTTTCATGTGTGTGCCCTTTGCCTACCGAGGGAGGGGGTGGGGTGGCAAGTGTGCAGGAGGTTGAGGGTTGATGGTTGAGTGTTGAGGGACGGGGGGCGGCAGATCCGCGGTCCCTAAACCGCCACCTTCTTCAAAGCCTCGTCCGTCCGGCAATCGCTCGGCTCAGAGTCAGCTCATCCGCATACTCCAGACCGCCACCAGCCGGAAGTCCCTGGGCGAGGCGGGTCACTGTGACTGGAAGATTCTTCAGTACGGTGGCGAGATAACTCGCGGTGGCTTCACCTTCCACATCCGCCCCGAGCGCGAGGATGATCTCGGTTGGATGCTCGGCATTGATCCGTGCCAGAAGTTTATCGATATGGAGATCCTCGGGGCCGACGTGTTCGAGGGGAGAGATTCTTCCGCCGAGTGTGTGGTAATACCCGCGAAATGCCCCGCTCCTCTCCAGAGGGCGAATATCGGTGGGCTGTTCCACCACACAGATCTGGCCATGTTCACGGCTGGGGTCCCGGCAGATCTCACACAGCTCCTCCGATGCGAAGAATCCACAGCGGCTGCAGGGGTGAATCTGGGCGGTGACTTCGTTGATCGCGTGCGCCAGATCCTGAGGGCGGGCATCGCGCATCTGGACCATCCAGAGGGCAATCCGCTCGGCGCTGCGGGGACCGATGCCCGGCAGCCGCTTCAATTCATCAATCAAGGCTCTGAGGGCTGCAGGGTACTCGACGCGCTTCATAGGCTTCGGAAAGATACGTGCAGCCGAGCGAGTTGGCTCGCTCAGATTTTATGCACCGTCTTCCGGGGCGGAAAGCCCGGTCTGGTAGGGTCCTCGCGCCGCGAGTGCCTCGGTGTGGAGGTGGATAACTCGCCTGAGACCTTCCCGGCGGTCAACGGAGCGACCGCCCTGCCGCCAGGATTCCTATGTTGCGTCGCCTAAAAGATTGGCCGTCTTGGACTCCAGAGCCGGGACGCTCAAGCGGAGTTGCTCGGTCTGGCGGATGTAAAACTCCAGTGGTCCGTCGGTTTTATCGGCAGGAAGGGCGAGGGTGAAATGCGCCAGGGCATCATCCCAGCGCTGCTCGCGGAAATAGACGACGCCTTTCCAGAAGAGTTCCCGGCGCTGGATATCCTCTTCGGAGAGGTGATGCCGCTTTGCGATCAGCTCGTAGATCTCTTCACGATACCGGTCGTCGGGATACCGTTGGACCAGGTCGAGCGGCCGGACTTCGATGGCATTCTCCGCCATCTGGAAGGTTTGGGATCCCAGGAGCACCCGGGAGCCGTAGATCTGATTTGCCGCGCACAGCCGCCGAGCCCATTCCACGGCCTCCCCGGCGACGCTGAATGCACCGAGCCGCTGGGAACCATAAGCAGCAACAACCATCTCGCCCGAGTTCACTCCGATCCGGAAGTCGAACGTCTGTTTCCAGCGTGTCTGGCAATCCCGATTCACCTCGTCGAGGCGACCCAGCAATGCGAGTGCGGCCTTGCAAGCGGTGGCTGCGTGCTGCTGGTCGGGCACTGGAGCGCCAAAAACGACGCGAAGACTCTCGCCATTGCACTCGTCGAGATAACCACCCTGCTCAATCAGGAAGTCGGCAGCATTCCGGAGAAAGGCATTGTTCATCGCCACGTACTCCGGCACCGAGAGCGCCTCGGTGAGGTCGTCGTGGTTGAAGATCTCGCAAGTGACAACGGTTGCCTCGCGCATTTCTCCCTCGAACGGCAGCGGCACATTCGTGTTTACCAGGGTGTAGAACGCCTTTTTTGAGATCCGGTCACCAAAGATGGCGCGCACCACTTTCTTTCTGCTGCCTGCCTTGCTCCGGGAATAAGCCAGCCCAATCAGGAAACTGGCGAGGATGGCAAGTCCGCTGGCAAAGGGAGAAAAGAAGATCCCGAAGAGGTCCAGCACCCACACTGCCGTGACGAGCTGCGCCAGAGCGCCGACGGCGATGATACTTTTCAACGAGGTGCGCGGGATATCCACGGTGGTCCATGCCACCCCGAAGGCGAGCAGGAGAAAGAGTGGATACTGCTCCCAGCGGCTGGAAAACGGTGAAAAGCGCAAGCCGAGAAAGTTTCCGAGCCCGAAATCGAGCTGCCGGAATGCGCCCGCTTCAAAAAGTGCTCCGACGAGCAGCGAAACCAGAAATCCGATGATCAGGGTAACCTTAAAATAGCGCACGAGGAGAGGTTGGCTGGGGCGGGGTGGGCGAAAGGGAAGCGGAGAGTTGGGGAAAAGGCAAATGACAGTTGCGCGGGAATTCGGAGGCGGAGGGGGAAATGACGAATGACGAATGACGAATGACGAATGACGAATGACGAATGACGAATGACGAATGAAATCCGGAGTCCCAATGCCGAAAGCGGATTTCGGGCTTCGGGTTTCGTGCATTCTTTCGTCATTCGTCATTCGGATTTCGTCATTCCCTTCGCGCTGCTGCAACCTGACGCGCATGTTCCACGTCGTCCTCGTAGAGCCCGAAATTCCCCCGAATACCGGAAACATCGGTCGCCTCTGCCTCGCCACGGACTCGCATCTGCATCTGGTGAAGCCGCTTGGGTTTTCGCTCGACGATCGCGCGTTGAAGCGGGCGGGACTCGACTATTGGCAGGAGGTAAAGGTGACGATCTGGGAGTCGTTTGCGGAGCTGCGTGCCAGTCAGGCGGCCGATGCCCGGTTCTGGTTTCTGACCACCAAAAGCCAGCGGGCGTATTGGGATGTGCAGTTCCGGCCCGGAGATTTCCTGGTGTTTGGCCGGGAAACGAAAGGCCTTCCCGAGTCGCTGCTGGAAGAGAATGCCGGCCAGACATTGACCATTCCGATGACCTCAAAGACGCGGAGCCTGAACCTCGCCACGGCGACGGGAATCGTGCTTTTCGAGGCTGTCCGGCAGGCGCGCGTGAAAGTTGGGGGTTGAGGGTTCGAGAGAGAGGGGCTCTGATAAGTACTCCGCCCCCTGTATCCATTGCGTTGCCCGAGCCAGCATGAATTCAACGACCACCGCCCATCAAACAGCTGTCGCCCCTCAGCTCCGCGCGACCGATCTTCGACGTTCATTTCGCCTGGGCTCTCGTACCATCGATGTCCTGCGCGGCATCACGGTGGATATTCAGCAGGGGGAGTCGGTGTTCCTCTGCGGCGCATCCGGCGCGGGGAAGACGACGCTGCTTTATACGCTGGCAGGATTGGAGGAGCCGGAGAGCGGCTCCGTAGTATTTGAGGGGGTGGACCTGTACAGAGGCTCTGATTCCTCGCGGGCACGACTCCGCAACGAGCGGATTGGGTTCGTTTTCCAGGGTTACTTCCTTCTCCCGGAGCTGACCGCGCTGGAGAACGTCCTCCTCCCGACCATGATCGGTGGCCATGCGCGCCGGGAGCAGGCGGAGAAAGCTCTCACGAGAGTAGGGCTGGGAGAACGGTTTCATCATTTGCCGGCGGAACTTTCCGGCGGCGAGCAGCAGCGGGTGGCGATCGCTCGGGCTCTGATGAATGAGCCGTCCGTGATCTTTGCGGACGAACCGACGGGAAACTTGGACTCGAAGACTGGGGAGGGGATCATCGAGCTGCTCCTCGGAGTGGTGCGGGAGCTGGGGACGACGCTGGTGGTGGTGACGCACGATCAGGAGCTGGCCCATCGAGGGGACCGGCTGTTGGAGATCCGGGACGGGCAGCTGGCGATGTAGGGGGAGGATGGGACCAATGGGATGGATGAGACCTATAGGTCCCATGAGTCCCATTCGTCCCATAAACGCACGCCCCCTCAGCAAACCATCGCAGACGCCACCTTCTGGGCCTCTTCCAGCAGGGCCTCTTGCGCGGGGGAAAGCTTTCCGCTCCAGAGCGCGCCGAATGGTACTGCCGGGAAATCGGAGAGTTCCAGCAGCCGGGTGTTGGGTGGCATCACGATCTCCGGCGGACAGATCATCAGCCCGATCCCGAATCCCTCGGAAACATACCGCGCCACCAGTTCCAGCGAGCTGAGTTCCAGGGAAGGGAACCATTCCACCTTTCTCCGCCCCAGTTCCTCCATAAAGAGCCGGCACATCGGCTCATGGGAGGCAAGTGTCACCAGCGGTTCCTGAATTCGGTCGAGCTTCCAAAGCTCCTCGGCGGATTTCCACGGGCTATCCTTCTGAACGAGCAGGTGTAACGGGAGTCGAACCATCTCCTGCTGTTTGATTCCCTCCGGCCGCTTGCCATGCAGGGACGCAAGGCCGATATCGATTTCCTGCGCCAGTAGCTTCCTCTCAATTTCCTCCAGGCCACCGCTGAAAAACGTAAAGGCAAGTTCCGGGTGTTTGGCCCGAGTGGCCTTGATGAGCCGGGGGAGATAGTCGCGTTGGATCTGCGCCGGCGCTCCGATGCGGATACGCACCTCCGCGCCGCCGCGGAGTTTTTTCCCGATGGCATCGAGCCCTCCGAAGAACGGCTCGATGAAACGCATCAGTTCCTCGCCCGCAGGGGTGAGCTTAAAAGGGCGGCGCTGGAAGAGTGTGGTCCCGAGATCATCCTCCAATTGGATCACCTGAGCGCTGATCGCCGGCTGCTGGATGCCATAAGGGATGTGCCGCGCTGCGGCACTTACGCCGCCATGCTTTGCAACGTAGTAGAACAGCTCGAGGTGATGGATGTTCATCGGAGGGGATGCTCAGACTACGAGATCGACACCTGATCTTATCCCTACTCGTAATCGTAATCTTAATTTTGATCGTAATCGCCTTTCGGCATGTCTCCAGCGGAGAGATTACGATTAAGATTAGGATTACGATTACGAGAGCGGCCTGTGCCGCGAGGCTCTTATCGGAAGATCAGAAAGATCACCGCCATGACAATCGTCGGGATGAGCGCGCCGAGGAACAGCCCCCCAGGCGAAACACCGTCCTCGAAGTAGTCCGCAAGGATCGACTGGCCAGCCGGGTTCGGAGCATTGGCAATAACCGTGAGGCCACCGCCGATGACAGCGCCTGCGACTACCGCATATTTCATCGCAGCGGAGAAATCCGGCACGAGCGTGGCGAGATAGGTGATCGCGGCGTTGTCGTTGACGGCGGTCAACGTCATCGCTCCGAGCAGGAGCGGCACTTCGCTCAGGCTCGCCAGGACGGGAGCGATCCACCAGCCTTGCAAGCCACCGTGAATCACCAGTGCCGCTAGGAAGAATCCGACGAGAATCGCCGGCTTCAGGCTCATCGGGTTCTGGTGATGTTCAGTAGCGGCGGTGAACGCGAGCAGGAAGAGGAAGCCGCCGATGAAGAAGGCGGGGTCGTGCGCGGTAAACACCGTCCATCCTAAAGCGGCAATGTGCACCACGGTGACCCATGCCGGCACGGCATCCGTCCGGTCACTCCAATTATGCGGGTGCTCCGCGGCGTATGCGGGTGCTACCTTCAAGCTGGCAAACTCCCGGCGGAAGATTGCGAAATAGATGAGGTTGGAGATGACGATCCCCAGTGCAGCCTTCCATCCAAAGTTCCAGAACATGTGGCCCATCCCCCAATCCCATTTCGCTGCCACCATCAGCACGGGGGGCGCAGCGAAGTGGGTGAGTGTGCCGCCGACAGAGATGTTTACAAAGAGCAGGCCGAGTGTTGCGTAGCGGAACTTGAGGCTCGGCTTGAGGTCGTAGAACTGCCGGGCCAGGAGGAGCGCGCAGATGGTCATCGCTGCAGGCTCTGTGATGAAGGATCCGAGAAGTGGTCCGACGGTCAGAATGGTGAGCCACCAGGCGGCGCGGCTGCCGCCACCGAGATTTGCCAGGAGTCGCAGGCTCTGCTCCGCAAAACGGAGGATCGGCCGAGTCGAGGCGATACACATGATGATCACCACAAACAGCGGCTCGGTGAACACCACGGTTTTGCTGACGTAGTACTCAGCTGTGCCCCACCCTTTCCAGTAGGTGATCGCAGCGAAGAGTGGGATGGTCCAGATGCCGAAGACCACCTCGACTTCACCGAGGAAATGCATCATCTCCGCCCGAAAGCTTACGGGCTCCGGTTGCCCCGGACGCCGCTCATAGCCGCTGGCTGCGACGCGAGCCCGATGTTCATCGCGCCAGTGATGGGCAATGTGCATGAACTTCGAGGCGAGAAAGGTATGGATGATCGCAAGAACGAAAATCACTGTCGCCACCACATTGAACGGTTCTACCTGGGCCCGATGCTTGAGCGTCTCGATGATGCCGTTGGCAGAGGGAGCGCCGTACTGCTCCAGCGGAAGAGGGAACGGTTCTCCCGGCGGTTTCGCCGCTTCAGCGGCATCGGCAAAGGAGGCGAAACAAAGGAGAAGAACAGGCAATAGGAGCCGCAGGATCTGCACGAGGGCAGAGCGGCTAGCCCGCGGTTCCGGCGTATGGTTCCGAACGGTTTCGGTCATGGGCGCGACATGCTGCCGTCAGGATCACAGACGTCGAGTCATTTAGAACTTTGAAAGGCGGAATGGGCCCCATGAGGCGGCACCTCATTCCGCCTCGACGGAACTCGTTTGTCGGGCGATAAGTCGTCCGCTTCTTCGCGTAGCTCGGTTACCCCATCAATCGTATGCAACTAAGGATCGGTAGTCTCTTCGGTTTCACCATGCTGCTCGCCTCGACTTCGGTGATGGCGCAGGTCATATCGCTCAGCCCGCGTGACGATCGAGCGGTGCTCGGAAATGGCGGGAAAGTCACGATCGCGGTGCTGGAGAACGATTCCAGCAGCGACGGAAAACCGGTTTACCTGAAGAGAGTCGGAAAGCCGAAGTACGGGACCGCTACAATGGCGGCGGACCCGGATCATGAGAGCCACGGGCAGGTGATCGTCTATCGCGCAGGCCCGTCATTTGCCGGGACCGATAGCTTCGAGTACACGGTGACCAACCTGGCAGGGGTGACCGCTAAAGCCACGGTGAAGATCTTTGGGCCCAAATATGCGCTGGCTGGAAGCGTAGGTACTACCATCACCGATCCCACGGGGCGGACAGTCGGTTATCTGGAGGTGGACGCAATGAATACCGGTGTATTTACTGGGAAGATCCGGATCGGACTCGACGAGTACTCGCTCCAAGGCAGCCTGAATCGCAACGGACGCTATAAAGGTTTTGCGCGAGGAGAGGATGGCGACACGCTGCCGGTTTCTCTCGAGGTGACGCAAAATGAAGAAGTCACATTCCTCACCGGGACTTTCGATAAGGATGGGGAGTGGACCGTCAATCAGGAGATTGGCTCCCTTACAGAGGAAGACCTGGAGGCGATCGAAGGCCGTTACACGGTGGAGCTGCCGCCGACAACCAGCACCACGACAGCTGAGGATGGCACCGTGGAGGAGGATGCCGACGATCGGGATTCCCCGAAAGGCGCCGGCTGGATGATCGTTGAAATCAATCGGCGTGGAGAGGCGAGGCTGAAGGGGCGTGCCGGAGATGGACGTTCATTCTCAGTGAAGGCGCAGGTCGGTGCCGAAGGTGGTGAACCGGTACTCCCGTTCTACGAAGCATGGAATGTCTCGGAATTGGGCGGCATCTTGCGGCTCGGCGACACCCTGGAGGGGGATCTTACCTGGACTCGCGGTAAATCCGACGAGGAACGTTATCCCGAAGGATTCGACCTGAGAGTCGCTGCGCACGGTGCACGTTATGTTGAACCGGAAAACGGCGCCCGTGCCATGGCCACCGACACCAGCGACGCCGGCCGCGTGACGGTGAGCGTCAGCGGCGATGGGCTGGATGATTTCACCCGGGAACTGCGGCTCTCCGAGGACGACGATGTGACCGATCTCGAGTCGAATGGTGATCCGATCGATCTGAAGATCGACCGCGACAGCGGAACGTTCTCCGGCAAATTCCGCGATCCCGACGATCGCGACGTGCGAGTGAAGTTCAGTGGCGTGCTGCTGCAGAACGAGGGGCGGGCGGTGGGCCTGTTCGAGACAAAGAACAAGACCGGACGGATCGAGATCGAGGTGAAAGCGGAGGACTCGGATGATGAAACCGATACCGATACTGATACCGATACCGATACTGATACCGGTACCGTTCCGAACACGGATTTCGAACCGGAACTCGAGACGACTCCCGACGGGAGCCAGTTTTTCTTCCAGACGGGATTCTAATCCGAGGTGCCTTCCAATCCCTCTTGTGTAGAGGCGGCTCTGTCCCGAGTAATGCGAGGGACGTGCCGCCTCTGATCTCCGCTGCGAGCAGAGGCGGAAGGCGCCGGCACACCGAGTTACAGTGCACACTGACGCTCCGCTCCCCTACTTCGCCCGGGGATGAAACCGGTGATGCACAGCCTTGAGCCGGTTGGAATCGACGTGCGTGTAGATCTGCGTGGTCGAAATATCGGCGTGGCCCAGCATCTCCTGGATAATCCGCAGATCGGCGCCGTTCGAGAGCAGATGGGTGGCGAATGAGTGGCGCAGGAGATGGGGATAGACATTGATCTCCATTCCCGCATTCTTCGCGATCTCCTTCACGATCTGCCACACACGCACCGTCGTGAGCTTCGTGCCGCGCGAGGAGAGGAAAATCTCGCTGCCGGTTTTCTTTTTCACGAATTCCGGGCGCTCCCGGTCAATGTAGGCACTGAGCGCCTCTCGCGCTTTGGTTCCGACTGGCACCAGGCGCATCTTGTTGCCTTTGCCCGTTACCCGAATGACCCGGTTGTCGAGATCGAGGTTCTCGAGTCGGGCGTTCACCAATTCTGAAACGCGCAGACCGCTGGCGTAGAGGAGTTCGAGTATTGCGCGATCGCGGAGCGCGCGCGGGCCATTATCAGGAACTCCATCGAGTAATCGCTCGATCTGCAATTCATTCATCGTCTCCGGCAGATACCGCTCCACGTGGGGGAGCGGGATCACTTCGGCCGGGTCGCGTTCAATTCGTTTCCGGATTTGCAGCCAGCGAAAGAATATCTTCAGCGCAACAACGACGAGTTTGATCGATGCCGCAGAAAGCCCGAGTTGCTTCTTATGGGCGAGGTAGTCGGAGAGGTGCTGGAGATGCACATCTCCCACAGAAGTTAGCTGATGCGTGCGTTCAGCCCACGTACTGAAACCCTCCAGCGAGAGACGCGTGGAGAGCTGATAATTGTCGGAAAGTCCGCGCTCGGTCGCGAGGTACAGGATGAAGTCCTCGATGTCCTGCTGCATCGGGAAAGGGGGGGGGCTCGTAATTCTAACCCTAATCGTAATCTTACTCTTCCCCTGCCCTGTGCTCCTGAGGGGAGTGCGAGTAAGATTAAGATTAAGAGGATGAGTTACACCGTGAGCAGCGGTTTTCCTGTGATCCGCTCGTAAGCCTCCAGGTACTTCGCGCTGGTCTTCTGCACGACTTCATCCGGCAGCGCCGGTGCTGGTGGTGTCTTGTCCCAGTCGAGAGTTTCCAAGTAGTCGCGGACGAATTGCTTGTCGAAGCTCGGTGGGGAAATGCCTAGCTGATACTGGTTGGCAGGCCAGAATCGTGACGAATCGGGCGTGAGACATTCGTCAATGATGATCAGTTCGCCATCGAGCAGACCAAACTCGAACTTGGTATCGGCGAGGATGATTCCACGCTCTTTCGCATACGCACGGCCTTCTTCGTAGATCCGGATCGAGAGCGTGCGCACTTTCTCCGCGAGATCATCGCCAAGAATTCGGCGGCACTCATCGAAGGAGATGTTCTCATCGTGACCGCTCTCCGCCTTGGTCGAAGGGGTGAAAAGTGTTTCGGGAAGTTGCTGAGCCTGCTCGAGACCTGCGGGGAGGGGAATGCCGCAGATGCTCTGCGACGTCTGATATTCCTTCCACCCGGAACCGGCCAGGTAACCGCGCACTACGCACTCCACTGGGAGAGGTTTCGCCTTGCGAACAATCATCGAGCGGCCGCGTAGCTGTTCCTCGAACGGCTTCAGCTCCGCCGGGAACTGCGCAAAGTCGGTCGCCACCACATGGTTCTTCACAAAGCCGAATCGCTGGAACCAGAAGGCGGAAAGCGCCGTAAGCACCTCGCCTTTGTGAGGAATGGCATTTGGCAGGATGCAGTCGAAGGCGGAAATCCGGTCCGTAGCGACAAACAGGAGGTGCTCGCCGAGATCGAAGATTTCGCGAACCTTGCCGCTGGCAACTTTGCGGATACCCGGCAGGTCGAGGGTGAGAAGATGCATGGGCGGCAAGTTAGGAGTGCCGGGTGAAAGTGCCAAGTGAGAGTGGCGGGAGAGTTGAGGGTTGAGGGTTGAGAGCAGCCAACGAGCGGCGCGTGAAGGCGGGAAAAGTACTCAGTACTCAGTGCTCAGAAGTCAGTAAACAGCCCCTGCTTCGCAAC
>CBINJX010000035.1:0-13068 GCA_966251085.1 uncultured Verrucomicrobiales bacterium | reverse complement strand
TTGCATCGGCGCCTGAGGCCAGGCTCGTGCCTCAGCTGGAAGACGGAAGAAGCGAGCGACGTGAGGCCAGTTGGCAAAACTCAATGTGAGAAGGAGACTGAAAATACCGAGGACGAGAAAGGCCAGCCGCCACCGCGGCCAACCGCGCCGGTCCCGGATGGTTTGCCACAGCCGGACGGGGTTCCCGAAACCCAAGGACTCCGGGGTATCCCGGTGCCAGAACGGACTTCCGATGAGCATCCAGAACATCGCGAGCCCCAAGCTCCATTTGGCCACGGTTTCGACCACCTTCCATTGCGCGAGCATGCCGAGTCCAAAGACCATCGGCCAAAGGATGACTAAAACACCGCAGGCCAGCCAAAGCGCTTCCAGGACATTTGCCCTTGGGGACCTGGCCTCGCGCTCTCGTTCTCCTGCGACATTGATGACGCTGGGGGACATTGCGTCTGGCAATCAACCAGAGGGAGACAGGAATCGGCAATCTCGCATCTCTGAAGCTCGCCTCAGAACTGCTGCCTGTGTTGGGAGTTCAGAAGCTTCGAGAGAGGCGCAATTATCCACGACTTTCAATCCGCAGCCAAAGCCTGCGGCTGCCCGATACGGATCAGGCGATCCCCGGTGCGCACCAGGATCGCACCATCGACCGCAGCCACACCGTACACTCGCCCGGAGACGCTCAGCTTTGATTCCGCCACCTTTTGCGGTCCCTCCTTGCTGTTACGGAGCACTGTGGTCGCGCCGTTCTTGGAGAAGAAATAGAGATTCTCCCCTGCCGCCAACGGCGTGGCCCATGTGGAATCTGGGAGCCGGAGCGACCAGCGTTGCTCGCCTGTGGTGAGGTCGTTGCAGAAGAGCACTCCGGCTTTGTTGACGGAATAAACCGAGTCGCCCACGACCAGCGGAGAGCCGAAACTCACGCTCGCCTTGTCGGCTTTCCAAACCTGCTCTCCGGTTTTCCCGGTGCGGCGAATGGCAATGGTGTTATCCCGATCGGAACTGCCCGCGACGATCCAATCCCCTGCGGCCGTGGGTGACGGAACATTGTTCCCTTTGAGTCCGCCGATAGACCAGAGTTGATGCCCATCGGCGGCATCGTAGGCTTCCACCGTGCCGCTGGCACTCACCACGATCTCCCGCGCGCCATCGCGCTCGCTCACCAACGGCGAGCTCCACGCCACCCGCTGCGACCGATCGGTTTTCCAGAGGTTTTTCCCGGTCTTCTTGTCCACTGCCAGCAGGTACGAGGGGCCATCGTGATCGACAAGTACGATCACCGCCTCGGGTGTCTGCGCCAGCGAGGAGCCGAGACCGTGATTTCCCTTCGGCTGTCCATACTCACTCGCGAGCGAGCGCTGCCAGACCTTCTCCCCCGTGTGATCCAAGGCAATCAGAACCCCGCTTTCAAAGAATGCATACACCCGCTGCGCATCGACCACTGGCGTAGGCGCGGCTTTTGAAATGTAGTCTGTAACCGGCAACGGCTGCGCCGAATCGAAACGCTGCACCCAGAGCTGTTGTCCCGAGCCGAGCGCGTAGGCTTGAATCGAGAGCTTCTCCTTTTGCTCCCCCTCCACGGAGGTCACGAACACGCGATCACCCCAGACCACCGGACTGGATTGGCCGTAGCCGGGGAGCTGTGTGGACCATGCAATGTTCTCGGTGTCAGACCACTGAAGCGGGAGATTCCGGGCGGCTGTATGATTGCTACCGTCGCCGCGGAATCCTGTCCAGTTTGCCTGTCCCTCGCCACTCGCAGTCTGTGGAGGCTGTGATGCGGGAAGGGCGGTAGCCGGAGCGGCTTCCAGCAGGGCGAGATCCACCTGCTCGATGGTATCCTTGTGCCCGCCCTTCCCGGCCCCGCCGAGGAAAAGGAGCGTGCCGCGAGGGGTGGCCAACAGACGGTGGAAAATACGGGATGTCTCGAGGGCAACCTGCGCATCCCGCCACTCCCTGGCGTCGGTCTTGATGGAGTAGATCTTCCCATCCCCGCCACTCGCCCAGACGGTATCACCCACGCCAATCGCGGAGGAGCCAAAACCCTTCAGCCCGTCGTCCCCGGGAAAATCCGGTCCTTTGTTCCACATCTGCGCACTCGTATCGAAAACGAATACCTCACTCGTGGAGTCTCCCTCCTTTGTGAGACCACCAATGGCAAATATCTTGTCCCCCGCCGCCGCCACAGCGAGTGCGCGATGCCGGAAGGGAGCATCCGGGAGCGGTTTCCACTCGATTGGATCAGCGGTGAGGTCCGCCACATAGTTCTTCTCACGCCATTCCCCGCTCTTTTCTGATCCGCTCAGCGCCCAGCCGCCGATAACATAGAGCTTATCGCCGAGCACCACGGCATCGAAAGACGAGCGGGGCTCGGGCAGCGGTGTCAGCGATGTCCATGCCTTCGTCGCGGGATCGAATTTCTCAACGCTGGCTGTGGAATGCATGTCGGCCGTCTCCCCGGCGGGATTCTTTGCCGTGACACCGCCGACCCGGATCACGGAATCTTTCCAGGGCACGAGCGCGAGCCCCTGCAGCGGCTCCCTCATCGGCAAGCTCTCCCACTCCTGTCCCTGCTGTAGATCGAACCGCCAGAAACCGTTCGCGAGGTTATCCTTCGAATGGGCATGCGCCTTTCCGATGTGGCCGCTATAGACGTAGAGCGAACCGCCAGCGACCGCCGCACCAAAGCTGGAAATGGCCTCCGGGAGCTTTGGAAGGCGTCCGTCGCGGGGACCGCCACGGGCTCGCTGCGGTGACGCTGCCGGTTTCAAAGAGTCTGCCCCGTTTTCCTGGGCGATTAGCCCGGAGATGCCGGTGACAGCAACGGTGATGCATACGGCAAGGTAATGAGCTGTCCTGGATAGGGTCTTCATAGGGAGAATGACGAAGTTCGAATGACAAAGCCCAAAATCCGAAAGACCACCCATACGGGATCAGCCCTTCGTCATTCGAGATTCGAACTTCATTCGTCATTCGTCATTCGGATTTCGTCATTCCTCCTCGTAGCAGGACTTCACCCGCCTCAGGCACGGCGCGAACGTTCAGCAGTGACACCCCACTCTCCGAACCCGTAGATTGCGAAACATTCCCCATGGCGCAAGTCACCAAAGAAGCCGTCGTCGATACGCTCGAGAACATCGCCCAATTACTCGAGCTCAAGGGTGAGAACGTTTTTAAGATCCGTGCGTACACGAACGGGGCACGGGCGCTGGAAACCTTTACGGGCAACCTCGAGAAGGCAGTGGCGGAGAATCAGCTCGCGGAAATCCCGGGGATCGGCAAGGCAATCGCTGATAAGATCACGGAGCTGGTGACGACGGGTGAGCTTGCTTATTACAACAAGCTCAAGGCCGAGTTTCCGCCCGGGCTTTTCGAGCTCTTTGAATTGCAGGGGCTTGGACCGAAGAAGATCAAGGTGCTTTGGGACACTCTCGGGGTCACTACGATCGCGGAGCTGGAGAAGGCGTGCAAGGACGGGCGGGTCGCGGAGCTGAAAGGATTTGGAAAGAAGACAGCTGACAATTTCCTCGCCGCAATCCAGTCACGCCAGAAGTACGCGGGTGAATTTCGCTTCGGTGACATCGCCCCGGATGCCGAGCGGCTTCTGCGCGATCTGCGCGAGCATCCGGACGTGCTGCAGGTCAGCATCGCGGGTTCATATCGCCGCCGGAAAGAGATCGTGCGCGATCTCGATTTCATCGTTGCGACGAAGGCGCCGGAAGCGGTTTCGGAATATTTCATCAACCACGAGATGGTGGAGGGCATCATTGTTCACGGCCCGACGAAATCGAGCGTTCGGCTGAAGAACGGTCTACAGGCCGATCTGCGCGTCGTGACCAACGAGCAGTATCCTTTTGCGATCGCCTACTTCACCGGCTCGAAGGAACACAATATTGCGATCCGCAACCGCTGCCTTGCCCGGGGCTGGACGCTCAACGAGTACCGGCTCGGGCCGGATGAAAAATCAAAACGTCAGTCGGAGCCGATTCCGCCGATCCATACCGAGTCAGATCTGCACCGTGCGTTAGGATTGGATTACATCGAGCCGGAGCTTCGGGAGGATCGCGGGGAGATCCAGGCCGCAGAGAAGCATCAGCTCCCCGACCTGATCAAAGTAGAAAACCTGCGCGGTACCTTTCACAATCACACCACCGCCAGCGACGGCCGCAATACGCTGCAGGAAATGGCGGAGGCCGCACAGGAACTCGGGCTGCAGTACCTCGGCATCGCCGATCATTCGAAGAGTTCCTTCCAGGCGCACGGGCTCGACGCCGACCGGTTGCTGAAGCAGATCGAGGAGATCGAGACGCTCAATGAAACCTTCGACGGTCACTTCCGGATCTTCTCCGGGATCGAGTGCGACATCATGAAGGATGGCACGCTGGATTTCCCTGACGAAATCCTGTCTCGGCTCGACTACGTGGTGGCATCCGTCCACAGCGCATTCTCCCTGCCACAGGCGCAGATGACAGAGCGGATCATCCGCGCGATCTCGAATCGCTACGTTACCTTTCTAGGACATCTCACCGGACGTCTCCTGCTCGGACGGCCCGGATATGAAGTCGATGTGCCTGCCGTGATCGAAGCCGCAGCAGAAACAAAGACCGTGATCGAACTGAACGCCAATCCGCGCCGCCTGGACATGGATTGGCGCTGGTGGCCAATGGCAAAAGAAAAAGGCGTGAAGTGCGCAATCAACCCCGACGCCCACACCACCGGCACCCTCCAGTTCCTCTACTTCGGAGTCGGCATCGCACGCAAAGGGTGGCTGAGCCGGGAGGATGTGGTGAACTGTCTGCCGCTTGGGAAGATTGAGGATGTGCTGCGGGTGAAGAGGCGGTGAGAGGGAAGGCAGAGTAATCAGTGAGTCAGTAATCAGTAATCAGTGATCAGAGGCGGCACGCAGATCGAATGCCGTCTCCCACTCTCCCGCAGCTCACTGATTACTGATTACTGATTACTGATTACTGATTACTGACTCACTCACCTCACGCTTGACGCTCCCCCCGCGGCAGACTCGACTATCCACCCACGTCATGGTTTTCGCGCCTGTCATTGCCGTCATCGTCATCCTCGCCTACCTGCTCGGCTCCATTCCGTTCGGGCTGATCATTTCCCGCATGTACGGGACCGATATTCGACTGCATGGCAGCGGGAACATCGGCGCGACGAATGTCTGGCGTGTGCTGGGGAAGAAAGCGGGGCTTACGACTTTCATCTGCGATCTGCTCAAGGGACTCATCGCCGTGGTCCTGGCAAAGTGGATTGCCGGGCATTGGGGAGTGACCATTCCGCTGCCCCATGAGCATACGAAGACGGTGTTCTTCGACCGGAGCTTTGCGGGAGTCGCTGCAGCGCTCGGGTGTATTTTGGGACATAGCTTCCCCGTGTGGCTGCGATTCAAGGGCGGCAAAGGAGTTGCCACTTCCCTTGGTGTGATCATGGGCATGATGCCGGTGGTGAGCCTCGTCGTGTTCGGGATCTGGGGAATCGTCTTCAAAATCTCCCGCTATGTGTCGCTGGCCTCGATCGTGGCGGCGGCGGCGCTGCCAGTGGTGACCGTTGCGTTCCTTTTCCTCGGATGGGCGGAAGGTCAGGCGCTCTTTTACTTTGCCTTGGCTGCAGCGCTGCTCGTGATCCGGCGTCACCGCGACAACATCAAGCGCCTGATGGCTGGGACCGAAAACCGGTTCGGCCAGAAGAAACCGAACGCCACGACGGATTCGGCAAATTCCGACGAAGCTCAGCACTAACCCGCACACCATCGTGAGCACTTTCAAGAACATCGGTGTGATCGGAGCCGGGAGTTGGGGTACTGCCCTGAGTCTCGTACTGCATGCAAACAACCTCCCCGTCACGATCTGGGGCCACGATCCGGAGGCGATCAAACGCGTGGTCGCAGACCGGGAAAACAAGGCATACCTCCCGGGGATTTCGCTGCCATCGGAACTCCGGTTCACCAGTGAGCTCGATGAGTTGAAAGGATCGGACCTGGTGTTGCTGGTCACACCGTCCAAAGCGGTGCGCGAAGTCACCGCACGGCTTTCCACCATCGGCCTCGAAGAAAGCACCGTGATTCTCTCCTGCACCAAGGGAGTCGAGCGCGGGAGCGGGATGCGGATGAGTGAGATCGTGGAGGAATTCTTTCCGCGCAATCCCATCGCAGTGCTCTCCGGGCCGAGTCATGCCGAGGAAGTAGCGCGCCAGATGCCGACCGCAGTGGTGTTGGGATGTCGCGATTTGAAAATCGCCGAGCAACTCCAACTCGCATTCTGCACGCCGTTCTTCCGGGCATATACGAACGACGATGTCCCGGGGATCGAGTTCGGCGGCGCGCTCAAGAACATCTTCGCCATTGCGGCAGGGATCAGCGACGGCCTTGGCCTGGGAGATAACTCGAAGGCGGCGCTGGTTACCCGGTCGCTGGCGGAACTAATCCGCCTTGGTAAAGCCATGGGCGGTAAGAATGAAACTTTCCAGGGACTCGGAGGGATCGGTGATCTGATGGTCACCTGCTTTTCCCGGCACAGCCGCAACCGCCTCGTCGGCGAGCGCCTGGGGCGCGGTGAGAAACTGCCGGAGATTGTCTCTTCGATGCAGATGGTGGCGGAGGGTGTGCCAACGACCTATAGCGCTTTCGAATGCGCGCGCCGGCTTCAGGTGGAAACGCCAATCATCGACCAGGTGCGCGCGATTCTGGACGGGGAGATTTCGGCGAAGGAGATGCTGCACAACCTGCTCTCGCGGGATCCACGGCCGGAGTTTCCGAGCGGGGTGTAGGGGGGCGTCTTCTTCGTAATCGTAATCGTAATCTTAATCTCCCCTCGGGTGACGCATGAGGCGATTAAGATTACGAGTACGATCAAGATTAAGAGTAAGAAGAAGAACGTCCTCCTCCCTCCCATGAGCACGCCCAATTACTCCCCCCTCCACGGCCTGCCCGCCCTCGCAGGCCTATGCTCCTTTGAACTGGCACAGCGTCCGGGACTTTCCGTGGACGAATGTGTTCGCCGGCTGAAGCGTTATCACTACGCCTTCCGACGACTGCACGAAATCTTCATCGCGCGGCTCACGGCGGATCCCGTGTACGAGCTGAAGATGGCGTTTTCGCTGCACGGCCATTATTGTGCGGAGCACGTGGCGGCGCTGCGGACCCGCGTAGGGGAAATGCGGGAGCCGCCGCTCGGGTTGGAGATCGTCCCGGACGAGTCGCTGGCAATCTTCTTCGATGAAATCCTCAGCGCCCCCAACACGCCGGAGTTGCTGATGGGGCTATACGAGCAAGCGGTTCCTGCGCTGATCACCGCACTCGAGCGGCATCAGACCGACACCAATCCACTCGCCGACGCTCCGAGTCTCCGGATTGCCAAGTTTGCACTGATCGAGCTGCGGGAAATGCTCGACTATGGGCGGCAGGCAACTGCAGCGATGGTGAGCGCCGATCAGCGAGCGCAGAGCGCGAGATGGCTCACACTTCTCGGTGAATGCCTTACGGCTGCCGGGACTCTGGATGGTACTAGCGCCAAGAGCACTTCGCCTTCGCGCCATTATTCAGCCACACCATTCGTGTACGACGGCAAACCGCAACGCGATGAGCGCTTCCCGGATCCTTACAACATGGGGGTGAATGCGGAAGCGTTCCTCTACGATGAGCAGATGCCGGCCGACGCGAAGGTGCTGATGATGTACTACAAGCGCCTGCGCGAGATCGACGTGCCCGAGATGATGGCCAGCATCATCTCGGAAACAAAGGGTAAGCCGTGGGGATATTACCGCGACATGACGCGTCAACTCTGGGACGAGGCGCGCCATGCGATGATGGGCGAAGTCGGCTTCCTATCGCTCGGAATCCAGTGGCCGCAGTCCGTGATGGTGAACTTCACCTGGTCGCTCGGTCTGAACACCCAACTCACTCCGCGTGAGCGTCACGGTGTGCTCTACTTCATTGAGCAAGGTCTCATGCCCAAGACCGGCAAACGCTACGAGTGGGAGACCGCCACGATGGCGAACAATACACTCTCAGCGACGTTCCAGGATTACGACTGGGCCGATGAAGTTCTCCATGCTCGGGTCGGACGCGATTGGTACGTCTCCACTTTCGATAATCCGAAGGAAGCTGTGGAATGGGGAGATCGCTGCTGGAGCAAGGTTGTGGTGGGCTGGAAGCAGTGGCGCGACGAAGGCCTGACGGAACACCGGAACTGGTGGCCGGATGCCTATACCGCCTATTGTACTGCCCAGGGAAAAGAGCCCGATCCTGCCGTGCTCTCCTACGCCACGACATACGAGAGCCAGCGTGCGGATCTGAAGGTGCTCTCGGGATCGGCGTAGATCTCGTTCTGTGTAGGCGGCTCTCTGCCGAGTTCAACAAGGTATGTGCCGCCTCATACTTCGTGGCCGGGCGAAAGCGGTAGGGCGGCGCGGAGCCTGAGCGTAAATTGTGAGTCGAGACACCACCACCCTCCACCTCCGCCCTCACCAAAGATTGGAGGCGGCACGTCCCTCGTGGAACTCGGGACAGAGCCGCCTCTACACAATTTCTGTTGCAGGCGTTTACTAGTTCCTGCGGAACTGCGGCTTGGCCTCCGGATGCTTGTCGAGGATCGCGCGGAGCTGGGCAACCACCTCAGGCTGCTCAGCTGCGAGGTTCTTCGTTTCCCCGGGATCGGCTTCGTAATCGTAAAGCTCGAGCACTGCCGTATCGGCCGGCGCCCCCGGTTCTTTCCACTCCACGAGACGGTGACGTGCGGTGCGGATCGCACGTCCGAGGCGTTTACCACGTGGGTAAACGTGAATGATGGAGTCGCGGGTGCTTGTCGAAGAGTCTTTCAGCACAGGGACAAAGCTCAGGCCATCGATATTCTGCGGCACTGGCACTCCCGCGAGTTCGCAAAGGGTCGGGTAGATATCGACGGTCTCGACGAAGGCGCCTGTCTTTTCTCCGGCCTTCACTCCGGGCGCTGCAACGATGATCGGGATCCGAGCGGCCTGTTCGTAGTTGGTGTGTTTGCACCACATTCCGTGGTCGCCGAGATGATAGCCGTGATCGCCCCAGAGCAGCACGATCGTGTTCTTCGCCAGGCCGGTTTCATCCAGAGCGTCGAGCACCTTGCCGAGCTGCGCATCCATATAGCTCATCGCCGCATAATAGCCGTGGATCAGTTTCCGGCGGGTTTCCTCCGGCAGAGCTCCGCGCTCCGGGACCCCGGAATACTGGCGCAGTTCAATATCGTACTGCGGTGCAAATGGCGGAGCGCCGTCCGGGCCGGTTCGCCGTTTCGGGAGCTGAATCGCCGCAGGATCGTGCATGTCCCAGTATTTCTTCGGGGCGCAGAAAGGCAGATGCGGCTTCACAAAACCAACCGCCATGAAGAACGGTTGGTCGGGATTGTCCTTGGCGGCACGCAGGCGGCGAACGGCTTCCTCAGCAAGCTTGCCGTCCGGGTACGCGTTATCAGGAACATCGGCAGCTTCGACTGCAGCTCCACGAGGGAGAGCGTGCACATTACCAAGAGTATTGGAAAACAAAGCCTCCTCACGAGTCAGCCCCTCCCCGCCCTTACTCTCCGGCAGGACATAGGCGACTACATTTGCCTTCCAATGCGGCACAGTCCAGGAGGCGGGATCCTCCTGATTGCCGTGGCCCACGTGGAAAATCTTTCCCATGGCTTCCGTCCGGTAGCCGTTCTTTTGAAACTGTTGAGCCAGCGTTACCGCATCGGGAGTCGCCTTGCGGAAATTTGTCCCGAGATCGTAGATACCAACCGTCTGCGGGCGCAGGCTGGTCATCAGGGAGTTGCGTGAAGGGGCGCAGACGGCCTGATTGCAATAAGCACGATCGAAACGCATCCCGCGCGCGGCGAGCCGATCAAGGTTTGGGGACTTGGCATACGGATCGCCATAACAGCCGAGCGCCGGCTTCAAGTCGTCCACACAGATCAGGAGGACGTTGGGCTTTTCAGCCGCCGCCGCGGTGACGCGGATAAGCAGTACGGTGACGAGCGTCACCAGCGAGAGGGAGGAGAAACGCAATAACATAGAGGAGAAGTTCGGGAGAACTCAGAAGGGAGAAGAGCCCTTTGGTAAGAAACGCTACTGAAGCATGGAAGTAGCGTCATGCACATAAACCTACCCTGAATCCCACATCCCCGTTCGCATTTATGAGCAAGAACCACTTGATTCATCACACACCCTGTGTTAAAGCGCGGGCCACCGAATGAACTCCGTCATTCTCACCATCGCAAAACAGCAAAGCATGAGCACCCGCTCAATGCACCGCTGCTTTGCATCCTGGGTACGCACCCAGAGCGGTGGGGACGAGAAGTTCTGATATTCCGGAAACAACTCTCGATCACAAACCCACCGCTTGGCCAAAGGCGGTGGGCTTTTTGTTTCCACTGCCCTTGGTCCGGTAACTCCACCGAACCAATTATGAATGCAACACTACCAATAGAATCCCCGTGCAACCTCGCGCTGCGGGAACCTCGTAGCGGCGATCCAGCCCGGGAACGGCTGATCCTGCTCGGCCTTGTTTACCTGCAGGCGGGACTACCACCCGATGCCGCCTACCGGTCCGCCCTGGCGGATTACGTCTGCGGAATCGGCGAAGTCGCGAACTGCGGATGAACCGCTCGTTACGGCCAGAAAAAGAAACGCGCATAGACGTACGCGATGAGTTCACCGACCACGATCCGAAAGCCCTGGCTGGATTTCCACCAGCGCTTCGGATCGTAGGTTTCATCTTCCATCGAGATGATCCCGATCTCCGCGTCATCCCCGAAAGCCTTCTGAAACAACAGTCGCGAACGCCGCGCATGAGGTCCGCCGGAGACGAGGTTCAGCTTCGCAGGAAGCTGATCGCGTTCGCGCAGCCATTTCTTCAGCGCGACTGCTGATGCATACGTTCGGTCCTGACGCACCTCGGGTGCGGATACCGCGTACATATTCGTCAGATCGGGCCGCAGCTTTCGGAAGGTAGCTGCACCGACCTCGGCGATGGTCCCGTAGCCGATAAGAGGAGAACCTTTCTCCAGAGGACCGCCTGTCACAATCAAGCGGTCATACGGATGCAGCTCATACTCCGCAATCGTCTTCACGAACGCGGCATCGGGCGCCCATCCCTCAATCACCAGCGTTCCACCCGGACGCGGATCGTTCACGGCGAGAAACGGGTGAATGCCGACGAGAAATCCCACCAGGAGAGCGGCACCAAGCACAAACGCCAGAAGCCATGCACGCCACGTAGGCACCCAGCAAGGACGCCGCGCGACGAGCCCTAGAAATGCACTGCGGCCTGTCGGCGTGACAGCAGGAACAGGACACGAAGACTCGGACGGAGCCAAAATAGTGGACATCAAACGTTCTTGAGCGGCCCGGTGCTGTCACCGACTCGATCCACCTTTACTCCCATCTGACTGAGCAGAGTCAGGTACAGATTCGTCATAGGCGTTTCCTTGCCATAGGTCACATGCCGTCCGGGCTTGAGGACTCCGGCCCCGCCTCCCGCGAGAAGCACAGGAAGATCGTGATGCGCGTGGGCATCACCGTCAGCAATTCCACTCCCCAGGACAATCATCGAGTTATCTAGCACACTTCCCAGTCCCTCCCGCATGCTCTTCAGCTTGCCGAGAAAATAGGCGAACTGCTCCATGTGGTAGCGGTTGATCTTTGCGATCTTGGCCTGCTTTTCCGCCGATCCGCCATGATGGGAAAGATCGTGATGACCGTCTGTCACACCGATCCAGGGATAGGCGCGATTGCTCAGCTCACGTTGAACCATGAAGGTGGCGATCCGCGTGGAATCCGTCTGAATCGCGAGCGCAAGCAGATTGTACATCAGCTGCAGATGCTCGGTAAAATCGCCCGGAATTCCCTCCGGCTTGTCGAGTGAAGGCCGTGGGAGTGAAGCCTTGAACCTGGTGTGCTGCTCGATGGCGATTTCAGTTTCCCGCAGCGAGGTGAGATACTCATCCATCTTGCGGCGATCGGTTGCACCGAGGCGTGCCTGGAAAGCGCGGGCGTCTTCGCGAACGATATCGAGGATCGATTTGCGGCAGCTTTCCCTCAGCGCACGGCCTGCCGCCAACTCGGGGTCTTCCGCAGCACCAAAGAGTTTTTCGAAGACGAGTCGCGGATCGAACATCGGCGGCATCGGAGTATTCTCGCTCCTCCAGGAGATACTGTTCTGGTAAGCACAGGAGTACCCGCTGTCACATGCCCCCACGGAACGGCTGGAGGGATCGCAACTGAGCTCGAGGGAAGGAAGCCGTGTATTCTTGCCGATCTGCTGCGCGGCAATCTGATCCACGGAGATGCCAGCCTTGATGTCGGCACCGGAAGTCTTGTGCGGATGCACGCCTGTCAGGAAGCAGGCATTCGCCCGTGCGTGATCCCCTGCTCCATCGCCCAAAGCCCGTGCGTTTACGTGAGCCAGACCACTGAGTACTTGGAAGTGACTCTTGAACTCCGCCAGCGGCTGCAGAGTACGGGGAAGGTCACCAAGTGTTCCACCGCCCCTGGGTGTCCAATCCGGCATATGCATCCCGTTTGGCAGATAGACAAAAACCAAACGGCGAGGCGGACCAAACGAAGTCGCCTTCTGAGCCATCGCACCCGGCACCATCGCCTCGAGCAGTGGCAGACCGATGCAGGCACCAAGACCACGAAGGAAAGCGCGGCGCGGGATGTGGAGGGATTTGTTTGGGATATGCATGGCGATATCGTCAGCTCTGGGTTTGCTCCTTACAGCAATTGGATCAGTTGTTCGAGGCTGTCGTTGGTGCCGATGCTGAGAACTTCCGATGATCCCCTTCCCCACGGCGCATCTGGAAGGGCACACTCTTCACCACCTCCAGCACCATCGTCGAGAACTTGGGATCCTTGTCCACGGCGCTCACGATCTTATCGACCGTCGGTTTGTCATAATACTCCAGGCCGCGTCCCAGCGCATAGGTCAGCATCTTTTCCGTGAGGCACCGGAGGAACTCCTCGCGCTTTTTCGTAAGCAGAATCTGCCGCAGCTCCGCGGGTCCTTTGAACTGCTCACCGGAGACGAGCTGTCCTGATGAGTCCACC
>CBINJX010000034.1:0-13162 GCA_966251085.1 uncultured Verrucomicrobiales bacterium | reverse complement strand
AATACCGATCTGACGACCGAAGCTCCACCAGTCCATCGCTGATTGTTTGTCCATGGTTCTGTCGTTCATCGCTTCTCGTTATTTGAAAGGATTCTGCACCCGGGGCGTTATTCACAACTGGCGATGACACTCGGAGCCAGATCGATATAGCTCGGAGCGCTGCCGATATCACTCCGAGTGTCGTCGGAACCACTCAAAGTGTCATCTTTGACACCTTTTGAGACACTCTCATCCCAAATCTCGCCCCCGGTGCGTCTCGGATCGCTTTCCAGAGTGTCAGCTGTTCGGAAAAGCAACAATGGAGATGCTCGGGCTCATGGGACGGAGAGGACCCATGGGACAAATAGGACGGATGCTATGCTGGCGCAAGGATCTCTGCGCCAGCCCCACCTCTCACCTCTCACCAGCAGCCCTACACCTCTTCCACCGCATCCGGCACTTCCATCACAAACTGCGGAATCCGTGTAAACACCGGCTCACCTGCATCGGTCACCCCAAAGAACGCCCCTTCCGCCACACTCCGCGAGCCGATGACGTGGTAGCTGTTATAGGAAAAGTGCTCCCCGGGTGCCAGATGTGGGAATTTCCCTACAACTCCATCCCCTTCCACGACCACCCGCTGATCATCGGCATCCGTGACAACCCATTTACGGCCGCGGATGGTGACGGTCTCCAGCGAGTCGTTATGGATGGTGATAAAATAGACAAACGGATACGGCCTGTCGTCGGGCGCCTCCAAATGAGGCATATAAACCACGCGATCCACTGTGACACGCAGTCCTTGGAGTTCTGTAAGGGCGACCGACATTCGGAGATTTTAGGTTTTCAGATGGCCTGTTTGTGATGGAAACAAGCCTGAGCTGCACAGTGGCAGATTTTCACGAATGCGAAACTCCAAATCAGAAACTCCGGTTGCCCTGACAATTGCGGGCTCCGACAATAGCGCCGGGGCGGGCATTCAGGCCGACCTCAAGACTTTTACTGCCTGCGGGGTGTATGGGCTGACGGCGATCACGTGTGTCGTGGCGGAGGTGCCTGGGAAGGTCAGTGCGATCCAGGCGGTAGAGCCTGCGATCGTGGCAGAGCAGATCCGGCTCTCTTTTGAAGCCTTTCCGATTTCTGCCCTGAAGACCGGGATGCTCTACTCCCGAGAGATCATCGAAGCGGTGTGTGACACGCTGGGCGAGGTGTACGCCGGGAACACATTCCGACCCTTCTTTGTGATCGACCCGGTGATGGTGGCGTCCTCGGGTGACCTTCTGCTCAAGCCGGAAGCGATCACCCTGCTCCAGGAGCGTCTTTTCCCATTGGCAGACCTACTCACGCCGAACATGGACGAAGCCGGGGCTCTGCTCGGACGGCGGATTACGACCATTGCGGAAATGGAAACCGCGGGCGACGAGCTCGTGCGGATGTATGGCTGTGCCGTCCTGATGAAGGGTGGACATCTGCAGGGAGACCGCGCGACCGATCTTCTTTTCACGCGGGACGGCGCCCGGCATTCGTTCAGCGCGCCATTCATTCCCGGAGTCTCGACACACGGCACCGGCTGCACCACGGCGGCGGCGATCACGGCTCATGTCGCGCGGGGGGTGCCTTTGCCGGATGCGGTGGAGCGTGCGAAGCTGTTTGTCACCAAGGCGGTGAGGAAATCCCTCCGGTGGCAGGGTCCACACGGGGTGACGGATGCGCTGAATCATTCGGCGTGACGAGCTCCTCCACAGCTCCGCTCGGCGGTTGAAGCGACGCATAATAGCCGGTATGGGTTTTGATATGCAGGCGGAATATGCTCACCTTCTCAAACTCGGACGCGCTGAGCGAATCCAGCTCGTTGAGGACCTCTGGGATAGTTTGGCAGCGGAGGATGAAGCACTCCCACTCGACGAGCGGAAAGTTGAAGAACTCAGGCGCCGCAAGGAACATTACCTGCAGCATCCTGAATCCGGGCGCACTTGGGAGCAGGTAAGGGAAAGGGCTCGATCAAGGAATGGATAGATCCGTGATTTTTACAGCGCAGGCTGACTGCGACGTGCAGGAATCATACGGTTGGTATGAGGATCGCGAGCCTGGCCTGGGTGAAGAGTTCCTTCGTGCCGTGGAGACTTGCCTCGCTGGCATTCAGCGTTTTCCGGAAATGTACCCCATTGCGGTAGATGAGTTCCGGCGCGCACCATTGAGGCGGTTTCCATTTGAGATCTTCTATGAGACGCTGGACGACAGGATTGTCGTGTACTCTGTCTTCCATTGTGCCCAAAACCCGGAGAAATGGCGTAAGCGTTTGAAACGATTTTGAGGAAGGAAATCGGAGGGGGCCTGCTGCCATAGCCCTCTTGTGTCTCTTGCGTATCTTTGTGGCCACGTCTGCCTTTTCCCCGCCCACCCCGTTGCCATCCTCGCCCGGGTCCTTTACGCTCCCGCGCCTTTTCTCCTCGCCTATGAAAATTCTCGTTGTCGGCAGCGGTGGTCGTGAACATGCCCTTATCTGGAAGTTGAAGCAGTCGCCCCGCGTCACTGCGCTCTACTGCGCGCCTGGCAATGCCGGCATTGGACAGATCGCCACCTGTGTCCCGATCAAGATCACCGATCAGGAGGCATTGGTGAAATTTGCAAAGGAAGAAGGCATCGGACTCACCATCGTCGGCCCCGATGATGCGTTAGCGGCAGGGCTGGTGGATCGTTTTCAGCAGGAAGGCCTGCGGATCTTTGGGCCGACACAAAGCGCGGCGCGGCTGGAATCCTCGAAGGTCTTCGCCAAGGAGTTCATGGATCGTCACGGCATCCCGACTGCCCGCTCCGGGAAGTTTTCGCTGAGTGCTGAGGCGCACCTCTTTGCGCAATCGATGAAGAAGCCGGTAGTGGTGAAGGCGGACGGACTTGCCCTCGGCAAGGGCGTGATCATCGCGCAGAACAATTGGCAGGCTGCGCTGGCCATTCATGCAATCATGGACGAACGCCGCTTTGGCGATGCCGGCAAGCAGGTGGTGATCGAGGAATTCCTCGAGGGTGTGGAATGCTCGATCCACGCGCTGGTGGATGGCGATAGTTATCTCCTTTTCCCCGGCGCACAGGATCACAAGCGGGCGCACAACGGCGATGCCGGCCCGAACACAGGCGGGATGGGCACTTACAGCCCCGCTCCCGCGTTGACTCCGGAGTTGGAAGAGCGTGTCCGCAAGGAGATCCTCGATCCGTTCATCGCCGGGCTGAAGAAGGATGGCCTCGAGTACCATGGAATGCTTTTCCCCGGGCTGATGCTGACGGCGGATGGGCCGAAGGTTCTCGAGTTCAACTGCCGCTTCGGGGATCCGGAGACACAGGTACTCCTCACCCGCCTCGAAAGCGACCTGCTCGACCTGCTGGAAGCGACGATCGATGGCCGCCTGAGCGAGGTGGAGGCCAAGTGGAATCCCAAGGCATCGGTCTGCGTCATTATGGCCTCGGGTGGTTATCCTGGACCGTATGCAACGGGCAAACCGATCTCCGGTCTGGAGAACGTAGGCGACGGCATAACGGTATTTCATGCCGGAACCCGGAAAGACGGGGATCAGTTCGTCACTGCCGGTGGCCGGGTCCTTGGTGTGACGGCCCTCGGTGAGACCATCGCTGAGGCGCGGGAGAATGCGTATGCGGGGGTATCCCGTATCGATTTTGAGGGACGGCATTATCGCACCGACATTGCGGTGAAGGGCCTTACGGCTTAGTTTGCTGCTCCAAATTTCATCCATGAAAAAACAGCTGCACCGCGCGATTCCCGCCGTGCTGATTCTCTGCCTCGCGTCAACTAGTGTCGCGCAGGCTCCGGTCACGCCTTTTTCCTCGCCCCGCCCTGTACAGGGAACGGAGCCGATCCTCGATGACAGCCGCGAGCCGCGAAAGGCACGTCCTCCGGCAGCTCCATGGGATACAAACCGCATCAGGACGTCTCCAGCCTCTTCGCAGAACAAGGCTCCCGCTGAAATCGTACCGCCGAAGCCGGCGACGACTCCGGCTCCTGGACAGGAAACTGCCGAGCCTCCGGATAACCAGGGGCTCATTTCGCCGGGCAGCAAAGCGCCGCCAGCCGATCCCGCGGCAGAACGAAAGGCGGGCGTTGATGCCATTCCAGATGCCGGGCTCGACCAGGTATTATCAGCGTTGAAGCAGCGCTATGTGAAGCCGGAGGAGCTATCCGACGCAGAGCTGAAGCGTGCCACTGTGCAAGGGCTGCTCGACCGGCTCGGTGCAGGTGCACATCTCCAAACGATCCCAAAGGCGGTCATCGCGGAGCCGAATCCTTTCCGCACAGAGGTAATCGAGGATCGGGTCGGATACATCCGCCTCGGCAGCGTGACTCCGGCAAATATCGGCGAGTTGGATAATGCGCTGAAGAAGTACTCCGAGAAGAAGCTGCCTGCCGTGATCCTTGATCTCCGGGCGACTCCTCCGGGCACCGATCTGGAATCAGCCGCCAACGTAATCCGGCGTTTTACCCCAAAGGGAAAGGTGCTTTTCACTCTTCGTCGCCGGGATGCGAAGGAGCAGATTTATACATCCAAGGATGAGCCTCTCTATCGGGGACTGGTAGTTGTCCTGACAGACCATACCACCGCCGGTACGGGCGAGGTCATTGCTGCGACACTCCGCTCCCAGACTGGAGCAATGGTAATCGGCGAAAAAACGCTGGGTGAAGCGGCGGAGTTCACCGAAATCCCTCTACCGGGCGGGAACAGCTTGAGGCTGGCAGTCGCTGAAGTGGCGCTCCCGGAAGGCGAGTCGCTATTTGCAAAGGGCGTGAAGCCGGACCTCGAGGTCGATGTCGCCCCTGAGACCACGGCCGCCGCTTTGAAGCAGGCTCTCGAGACGGGTGTCACCCCCTTGATCACGGAAACCGAACGCCCTCGCATGAATGAGGCGGCGCTCGTGGCGGGCATCAATCCTGAGCTGGAAAGCCTCATCGCAGCCCAGCGGAACCGTGGAGAAAAGGCGAAGACCCCGCTGCGTGACCCGGTGCTTCAGCGGGCGATGGATTTCATCACGACTGTGACGATCTACGAGAAAGGGTCGAAGGGGAGAAGGTAAGTTCGATCGGAGAGCATCCGGCGGAGACGTGTAGATCCGCCGGACCTGAAGGATTTGCGATTTGGGGTCTCCATCCTCTCACATGCCGTGAAGCGAAGCGGAATTGCGAGAACCGCCCGAAAGGTTGTGTAGAGACTTCAGGCCTCTATCCACCCTCGAGTGCTTCCCGTCTTACGACGGCTGTATCTTCGTGGTCGCCTTTGTTGTCGCTGGAGCCGCAGGTGTGCTCGGAGCCGGTGTGGTTGGGGCAGGCGTGGCAGGTGCCGGCGTCGATGGAGACGGAGCAGGTGCAGGTGCAGGTGAAGTCGTAGCCGGATCGGGCGTCTGCGGCACCGGCTCAGGAGCTGGCACAGGTTTCGGCTTGGTCAAATCCTCCCAGACATGGAGCTTCCCTGCATAACCGCCCAGCTCCCCTCCCGGGTATTCCACGTCTCGAAATTTGGAACATCCCACGGCCGATCACCCGATTCGGGGAAGATGAGATAGGTCACCTTCAGATCGCTCGCAGCGCGGTTGTATCCGCTCGCCTTGGGATTGAGCGCCTGGCAGAGCCGCAGCGAACCTTCACCGGATTTGTACATCGGCCCCACATCTCCGACGATCACGGGATAAAGTGTGTCTCCCTGGATCACCACACCGTAATCACCGACCTTGGGAGTGAGCTGATCCTTCTTTCCGAACATCGAGTACGGAAGGACGATATAGGGGTCGAGTTTGGCGACGAGGAAACTCCGCCGCTGCAGATCCTGAATCTCGGCCTTCAAGTTGGCCTGCGTTGCCTTGAGTTCCTTCTGCCGCGCGGCGCTCACGCCGCTCTTCGCCAACTCCTGTGCAATCTCCTTGAGGCGCTTCTCGCGAGGAATGATGAATGAATTCGGCTTGTCCGTCTTCTTCGGCCAGCCGTAGCTGGTGAAGGGCTGGAACGTCACGGAGTTCGCATCGACATCCGGCACACGGTCGCTGTCCGAGCCGTCCGTATCGACGTCCATGTCGGACTGCACAAGCAGCGCCTTCCGTTTCGAGATCGGGTGCTGCAGTTCCAGCACTGTCTCGGTGTCATAGAAGTTGTGGCGCGATAGCAGAAGATCGAGGCGGCTTCGCAGATTCCTCTGCAGGTTTTCCACCTTCAGCCGATAAATATCGTCGAAAGCAGGCGAGATCTTCGCCGTGTCGAGCAGGATCGGAAGTCCCGGAAGCGTGGTCGCGATTTGCGGGTTAAGCTTACTGAGTTCCTCGAGGTTGCTGTGCGGCTTTGGAACCTTCACCCGCAATGTGATATCCAGCTCATAGCTTCCCGGTTCATTCCGGTCAGCCGTCGCCGTCGTGCCGTGTTCCGTGAGCAGTGTGGTCCGAACCTGCATGCCGTTGAACATCTTCCCTACCTCCATTCGCTTGTTTGGCACGTACGGCGTGGGAGGCGGAGTCGCCGGAGTGGGCTTCGGCGTCGGGGTCGGCTGTACCACGACCTCCTTTGGGGAACGTGGACAGCCGGAGAAAGTAACAAGCGCCGCGGCTGCGAGACCAACGGCTAGAGGTTTCCGCAACTTCAGGCGCATGACTTTTGGATTATCGCTTAATGAAACAAATGATGGTGAGGATGATGCCGATCACGCTCAGAATGGCCATCAGACCGGCAGGCATGAAGACTTGCTTGTTCAGGTACGCCGGGACGAAGCGTCCTGCAAGTGCCAGGGATACGAGGAGACCGAGGATTAGACCCGGCTGGGTTTTGGTGGCAATCAGTGCGCCTGCGCCAATCAGCAGAAGTCCGGCACCGCCCCCCGCGATAAGGGACGCCATGCTCTGCGCTTTCACATAGCCCATCACTCCTCCAACAATGGAGAGCACGCCGAAGATGAAGTAATAAATCTTGGTTACGTCGATCATGCCAAGGGGAGATAGAGCAAGAGGGTGCCCGTGGCAACCGCCTGAAGGCGTGAGTGAAGGCTGAGAGCGGGAAGAAAAGTAATCAGTGGGCGAGATCTCTCTGGAGCGTCACTTGGCACCTGTCACTAAACACACCCGCTCAATATGGCACTCACGGGAGGAGTGCCATACCGGGAAGTCCCCACTGATCACTGAATTACTGACTTACTGATTACTGACTCCCCTCCCTCAGCGCCCCACTTCCGAAACCTGATGGCGAGGCGAGTCCCCCGTATTCCACTTCAAATTACGCCGGTACGCCGTGCAAAGACGCACAATTGCCAGCGGCACCAGCGTGGCAAGCGTCATAATAATCCACATCCGCCATCCGGGAATATGACGTGGCCGGTCGCGGAGCACCGCATCGAGTCCCTCGCGCGCCACTCTCTCCACCGGCACCTTCAGAAGCTTGGGCGAAGGCACGGTCTCATGCGTGTCAGGACGTTCCGCCGCTTCGAAAAACTCGGTGTCCACCGGCCCGGGGCAGAGCGCTGTGACGGAGACTCCCGTGCCGCGCAACTCCCCGCGCAGTGCATCGGAGAAGTTCGTCACGTACGACTTGGTTGCGGAATAGACGGCCATCATCGGCAGCGGCAGCATTCCAGCGACAGAGGAAACGTTCAGGATGGCGCCATTCCCTGATTTCACCAATCCCGGCAGCAGGGCATGTGTCAGATGAGTGAGCGCCTTGATGTTAAGATCCAGCATCGTCCTCACCCGCCTCCAGTCACTTTCCTCAAACAAACCATGATCGCCGATCCCTGCATTGTTGATGAGCAGATTCACGCGAGTTCCACTTTCCTGTAGCTGCTGAAGAAAATCCTCCCGCTGTTTCTCATCGGCGATATCCACCGAATAACAATCCACCTGGAGTCCAGGTCGATTCAACTCTGCCTTCAGTTCCTGGAGACGTTCCATTCGTCGAGCGACGAGGATCAATCTTCCAGCCTGGGGGGCAAGCTGACGGGCCATTTCGCGACCGATGCCGGATGAGGCACCCGTGATGAGCGCAGAGCAACCGTGAAAGGAAGTCATGGGCACGCAGCATGCGCCAACTAGGTTGCACGATGCAAGACACCCTGCACTATCCGTCAGCAGGTAAGCACCTCATTACAAACACTCTGAAGAATGATCGTTCAACCGCTCTCCGCCCAGCAGCCCTTCACCACCAAGGACGGCTCCACCATCCGCAGCATCCTGGATCGCACAAATGCCCCTGTGCAAAACCAGAGCCTTGCTGAGGCTCAAGTGCCCGCAGGCACAGCGACACAGCGGCATTATCACAAGCTATCGGAGGAGTTCTATTTCATCCTCGAGGGAACCGGCCGCATGGAAGTCGATGGTGACGAACGTCAGGTCGGCCCGGGCGATGCAATCCTCATTCCACCCGGCGCATGGCACACGATCACTGCACAAGAGACGCTACGCTTCCTCTGCTGCTGCGCGCCGCCATATGCGCACGAGGACACCTATTTCGAGTAGCCGAAGTTACGCAGTCAAAGTGGGTCGGACTTGCAGTCCGACAGAGTGGCGCTCCGTATCACCTCTTCGTCGTCGATATACCCTCGGCACAGTCCAATTCCGGCAGGATAATCGCGCCACTTCCAATTTCACAGGCGTTGCCGCTGGCGCGCTCCTGATCCGCAGCAGCCAGGTAGCACGTCTTCTGATCTCCACGCCCACTTCAGGCGGACGGAACGTCCACCCCACTTTGACTGACGCGCTTCAGCGCCCGCTCAAGGTGCGCGGGCGCCGCACCTTGTCACGTTGAGCAGCAGGCACCGGCCGGGAGTTGCGCAGGATTTCTTCCTCCGGGGTAAGTTTGTTTCGCTTGCTCCCCCAGATCAGGCGCGACGGTTTTTCCCCGAGTGTCTCGGTGACCGCTTTGGCATGAGTCGTTACAACCTTGAGGTTCTGCAGCACCACGCTGAGTTCGTCCATCCGCCCGGCGAGCTCGCGGTCCGTGCGGTTCACCATCTTATCCGAGCACTTTCTGCACGCCTTCGAGAGATTCCTTCAAGTCCTCCAGGTTCTTTCGGATATCCCCCTCGCTGTTCGCCACCAGCTTATCCGTGCGTTTGAGAAGAGCGTCAGCGCTCTCGGCCATGGTCTTAGCCGAGTCCGCAACACTCGAGATTTTCGGCATCGCGTCATTTACGCCGCCTTTGATGGAATCCAACGTCTCCCCAGCTTTCTTGATGACGGGCTCAAGTGACGCCACAAGCTCTTTGACGTTATCCAGCGCGGGCCCCACGGCCGCAAAAACTTCGTCCAGACTTCCTCCAACTTTGCCTTGTAAGATCGCGCCGTTCGCAAGGCGAGGGACATCGGGTGATCCAGCGGAGAGCGCCACGAACTTCTCGCTGAGCATCGTCTCGGAGGTCAGCGTCACTTTGACGTCATTTGGCAGCTCAGGAACACCATCCGCCAGCTCCACCGTGACACGCACCGCATTACGGGGATCATTTGATTTCTGGCGTTCTTCCGCCGTGAGGTGGCGAAACGCAACGACCGTTCCCGCAGGTGCTCCAGCGTACCGCACCTCTGAGTGCCTGCGAATTCCGGTGATGTCAGGGAAATCGATTTCGAGCGTGCGCCCCTTCTCATTGAACCGGAAGCCGGATAGGGCAAAAGTCAATGCACCGAGGAGCACGGCACTGCAAAGCAGCACGGCAAGGGCGGTGAGGTAATCGGAAAAGTTGCGCTTCATGATTCGACGTAGCGCCCATCTGCATGTGCAGCTCGCCCGAGTAGTCGCTCGACGTAGTCTGCCTGCGAAAGCTTCAACGGCACCGGACCATCAGGTTCACCTCGGATAAACTGCTGCACTTCGGGATTGGGGTGCGCCCGGATCTCGTCAGGGGTTCCCTGGGCGATGATTTTTCCCTGATTTGGCCCTGTCCCCAACATGATCATCTGGGTGGCGATCCGAAATGCACTCGTCATGTCATGCGTCACCACCATGGCAGTCATTCCCAGTCTCTGCGTCAGGTCCAGCGTTAGACGGTCAACAACAGCGGTCATGATAGGGTCAAGGCCCGCGGTGGGCTCGTCACTAAACAGCAGTTCCGGGTCGAGCGCTAGTGCCCGAGCCAAACCAACCCGTTTTTTCATTCCGCCGGAAATCTCCGAGGGTTTGAGATGCTCGAATCCCGTAAGCCCCACGAGCTCGAGTTTCATCTTCACCATCAGGTCGATGATATCCGGGGCGAGATGGGGAGCATGCTGCAGAATCGGCAGGGCGACGTTCTCGCCAACTGTCAGGGATTGGAGGAGCGCGCCACTCTGGAACAGCATCCCGAAGCGACGACGCAGACGGGTCAGATCGCGTTCACGCATCGTCGTAATCTCTTCCCCGAAAAGCTTTATCGAACCGGAGGTGGGCTTGAGTGCCCCGATCACATGCCGGAGCACCGTGCTCTTGCCGCAGCCCGAGCCTCCCATGATCACCAGCGCCTCCCCCTTCCGTACTGTAAACGAGATCCCGTCCAGCACCCGGCGTCCATTGAACTCCCGCACCAGGTCGCAAACCTCGATGATCGGCGGCGGATCGCCCGTTGGCTCTTCACTGGGGAAACTCATGTCGCGAAGAAGAAGATGGCAGTCAGCACCGCATTTGCCACCAGCATGGTGAGAAGCGACCACACCACCGATTGTGTCGTCGCCTGCCCCACGCCCTCCGCTCCCCCTTCGACCTTCAGTCCCATGTAACACGCGATGGTGATGATCAGCCACGCAAAGACGACGCTTTTGATCAGCCCGGAATAAAGATCCCACACCCCCACTCCTCCGACGGCCAGAACAATGAAGGCCGGCGTGGAAAAGTTGAGCGCGTAATGGCAGATCAGCCAGCCTCCGACCATCCCCACATAATTCCCGAATACCGTGAGAGCAGGCAACATGATGAGCATCGCCAGCACACGGGGAATCACCAGATAGCGGATTGGATTAATGCCCATCACCTCCAACGCCTCGACTTCCTCCCCGACCTTCATGGTTCCCAGCTCGGCCGTCACAGCCGAACCACTTCGACCAATGACGATTACCGCAACGATCAGAGGTCCCAATTCCCGGAGCAGCGAGATGGAGACCAATTGAGGCACATAACTGGCAGCCCCCATCTCCTGCAGATAACGTGCAGCCTGCATGGCCAGCGTCAGGCCGATGGAAGCGGAGGTCAACGCAGCCATCGGCAACGCACGGGTGCCGATGAGAATCATCTGATGAAACACCTCGGAGACCTTCCATATCTCCCCACGCAGAGGGGCAAGAAAGGTCCAGAAAAGGATTTTCCCCGTGAGCTGGAAATACCCGTTCAAGCGGTCGAAGGACTTGCCGGCAGCAGCGCCGCATGGGCCTGCTCGACCGTGTCGAACAACGGGAGAATCTCATTCAACCGCACAATCTCGAAAACCGTCCGAACCCGCTCACGCAGCCCGAAGATCGCGTATTTCCCGCCAAACTCATGCGCTTTCCGGCAATACTCGATGATCGTCGCCAACCCTGAGGAGTCGATGAATTCCACTCCGCGGAAATCCAGAGCGAGAGCGGGGGTTTGCGATTTTGCATGGACGTCGAGCACCCGGCGGAGTTCCGGCGAGCGGGCCAGATCGATTTCACCTTCCAGTTCGACGACGCGCAAACCGTCGTGTTCAGACTCATGGGTTTGCATGATGGTGGAGAGAGTAGGGTTAGCAATGGCCGTATCGGGGCGGAAGGGGAAAGTGCGCGGCCTTGAGAGGGAAGGAACGGTCGGTTAAGGTGCAAAGACCATGACTTCGGTGCCGAAAGAAAAACTCACGCCGGAGGAATACCTTGCCCGCGAGCAGCATGCCGTGGAGAAGAGCGAATTTGTGAATGGGGAGGTGAGGGCGATGGGGGGAGCTGGGTTTGATCACAATGCTATCATGATCAACACTGCGACTGAACTTGCCTCGCGGCTACGGGGAAAGCGTTGCCGCGTGATGGCTGCGGACCTGCGGGTACAGGCCAGCTCCTCGAGTAGCTACTTCTATCCGGATATCGTTGGTTTCTGCGGAGATCCAGAGCTGCGGCGGGAAGGAACGGATACTCTGCTCAATCCGGTGATGCTGCTGGAGGTGTTGTCCCCCAGCACTGAAGGCTATGATAGGGGTGAGAAATTCTTTCACTATCAGCAGATTGCCACGCTTCAGCAGTACGTGCTCGTTTCGCAACTGCATCCCCGCGTCGAAATTTTCACCCGCTCCCAAGGAGGTCGATGGGAGTATGAGGTGATCTCAAGACTCACCGCTTCGGTAAGATTGGACTGCTTGGATGTGGAGATCCCAATGGCTGAGATCTACCGGGATATGAACTTTAAGAGTACAGAGGAAGGGCAGAGCGGCTCGAGTACGCCAGCTTGAGAGAGATGCTGAACGGCACAAAGTACCAATCGATATGACTTCGGTGCCGAAATAAAAACTCACGCCGGAGGAATACCTCGCTTTTGAACGGGAGGCCGAGGTGAAGAGCGAGTTTCACGATGGCGAGGTGTTTGCGTTGTCGGGAGGGAGTGACGCCCACTCCCGATTGGCACTGAATCTCGGTGCCGAGCTTTACGTTCGAAGGAACCGGAGTTGCCCACTCTACAACTCCGACATGAAGGTCTGGATCGAGGACTCCCGGCGCTTTCTGTATCCAGACCTCTCTGGCCTCTGTGGACAACCGCAGTTCCGGGATGCCAAGCGGGATGTCCTGCTCAACCCGACATTCGTGGTCGAAGTCCTCTCGCCGAGCACCGAGGCTTACGATCGTGGCCGCAAAATGCGGTATTACTTTTCCCTGCCGTCACTGCAGGAATATTTCCTAGTCGCTCAGGATGAGGTGCGGGTGGAGCGGTTTTCGCGGCTGCCGGACGGCAACTGGAAGATCGAAGCATTTGCAGGCATGGATGCCGTCCTTCCCATCACCTCCCTCGGCATCGACCTGCCGCTGCGCGCATTCTACGAAGGCGTTGAACTCTCAGAGCCTCCGCCGGAGCCGGACGATCATGTGTAGAGGCGGCTCTCTGCCGAGGTTTACGAGGCAGGTGCCGCCTCTGATCTCCGGTATGGGCGGAGGCGGTGGGTGGCGGGAATAGCCCGCATCACAAGTGCAAGCTCCGCACCGCCAAACCACCTTCGCCCGGCCGCAAAGATGGAGGCGGCACCTGCCTCGC
>CBINJX010000033.1:0-13414 GCA_966251085.1 uncultured Verrucomicrobiales bacterium | reverse complement strand
CTATCTATCTTTCGGTCTTTGAACTGTCGCCCGGCCAAGGCAAAGACGCATAGTAGGCGGCAACGTCGCGCATCTGTTGTTCGCTTAATCCGTTAGCGACGCGGTTCATGATGTGCTTGTACTCAGAGCCTCCCCGATTCTTTTCCTTGAACAGCATCAACTGGAGGTAGAGGTAATCCGCATATTGGCCTTGAATCAGCGGGTAAGCCGGTTTCCGCCGGGTTGCCCCGGGGCCGTGGCAATCAACACACGACGGAATATGCTGCTCTCGAATACCGCGGTGCGCTATTTCTCTGCCCCGCTCGATCGCTGCAGCAGCACCGGCCGGGACCGATAGCGATTCTGAAACCTTGGCCGGTAAGGCTGTATAATGAAGGGCAAGTGCTTGAATTGCTTCCGGGCTGAGACGCTCTGCGACCGGCTGCATTACTCCACTGTACCGATTTCCCGACGCGTAGGCTTCCAATGCGTTCTGAAGATACACCGGGCTTTGACCGGCGAGCTTTGGAAAGGCACCGGTGCCGCGCCCGAGTCCATCCACGCCGTGGCAGCGGGCACAGCTTGCGAGGGCGATTTTTTCCGCCGAAATCGGCTCGGTATATGAGGGCATCGGCATCGCGTAGTGCTCTGGCTTTGCGGTGCCGTATACCAGTTCCTTGTACTCGGCTGTACTGAGCTTTGGAAACTGCCGGAGAAAGGCGACCATAGCCCAGACTTCGTCATCGCGCTTGAGCGTCGGCCAGGCAGGCATCCCGGTGAATTTCACACCATGCTTTACGATGTAGAAGAGGTCCTCGGAGTCCCAGTTCGGGATCCGCGGTGGAAGGTATGGTGGATGCGGGGTCATTGCCTGGAAGACAGGCGGGGTCTTGAAGTCCGGGCTGCCGTGACATGGTCGGCATCCGGTCTCATAATGACCGGCTCCCTTGAGAATGAGAGCGGGGTCGTTCAGCTCGGGGACTTTAATTGTCAGGCTATGCGTCGCGATGGACCGGCGCATCGAGAAGTGGAGAAACCATGCGGTAATCGGCCAATGGCCGGAACTGGCCTTGATGGGTATGATCCCGGAGACCGCAACGAGGAAGCCTAGCGCTCCGAGTGCAACGAGGATCGTGGCCCATTTCAGAAATCGCGCTTTCAGCCTCATGCCCGGACCTCCTTGCGAATCAATCCATGTTTCTGAAGCAGTTCGACCATGAGCCAGAGTCCGCCCGCCAGATAGGAAATGCCGCCGACGAGCAGCATGATCGCACCGCCGAGATGTTGATCCTCCAGCCGGGTGAGTGACGGGAATTCGCCGGCATGAACATAGAGAGGTCGCGGTGAGAGCGCCAGCAGTGCGCCGAGAAGGGTCATGTGCATGGAGGTCAGGAGAAGTCCTGCGACTCCCGCGCCGGTACGGTTGCCACGGTTGGCAGGATCCCCGCCAAAGGCCGATAACCACACGAGCAACCCGGAAAAAAGGAAGAGGCCTTGTTCTGTGAGAAATCCCAGCGAGTCCCGGCGTGCTGCATGGTGAAGCGCGGGGGCATGCCATGCCCAGACTACTACCAACTCCAGGAGAGAAGCGGGGACAGGGGCGAAGAGTGCGGGGGCTTTGCGAACGGGATCGAGGTGTGCCCCGGCGATAGCTAGTGCCAGGAGCGGCGCCGCCACGGCAACAAGTCCCATGTGAAGCGTCATGTGTGCGAAAAACGCTCTGCCAGCAAGTTCCGGCAGCGGCCCAAACCAGAGGACCGCCAGCGTGAACAAACCGAGTATGACGAGGACAGTACGCTTCATTGACAGTTCTCGAAGAAGATGGCGACCAGGGCGACGAAGATGGTGCCGATGGCGCTCATGCCAGAGAGGAGCAATGTGGCGAAACCAAGGAAACGGTAGCGGTCCTCGGGGGTGTCTTCATCATGCGGTGTGCTCGTTTTACCGCCGGCGGTATAGCGGCGATATCCTCGCCAGCCGGTGATCCCAATGCCGATCAGTGCGAGCACTGTGTAAACGCCGATCGTTAGACGGATCGGACCGAGGGTACCGTCGCGGCCAACGACCTTCGCGCACCAGACCGCAGCCGTGATATAGCAGAGAAGAAAATGTGCGGACCAGATGAGGGGTGAATAGGTAAGGAGCCAGAGGCTTTGGCGTTCTTCGCGAGTTTTATGCCGTGGAATGGTGCTCATCTCAGGGCGATGTGATTCATGCCACCAGTGGGAACCCGGCGATCACTCCGACAGTAATGACCGTGGTGATCACGGTGAAGTGCCAGTAGAGCGTGACGTTGGTGATATCGATGTCGTGCTGTGCGGTCATGCGCCCGGCAATCCGACGAGCGATGCAGTAGAGTTGCATGCACAGGCCTGCGATCACGTGGAGTGCCGTCCAACCAACGAGGAGCCAGACGATGGCAGGATACACATGGGAGGTCGGATCCAGTCCGGTAAGCCATGGCCCCGCGAGTAGTGCGGCTGTTCCAATCAAGGCGAGAACGCTCGCCAGCAGGAGGAGGATATAGAAGGCCACTCTGTGATCGCGCCGGTTGAGAAACTTTGAAGCCATTGTCAGTGCCCATGCTCCTACGAGCAGGCCAGCCGCAACGCATGGCCAGAAGACTCCTGGGCCGGGAGAGGGATCCGGGGGGAAGTTCTCGTGGATCGTCCAATAGAAGAAGTAGCCGAAGACGATCGAGATGAATGCAGTCATGTCGCCGAGCATCGTGATCAGCATTGCCCACCAGCCGACAGAGGATGGGCCCGAGGCGTAGAGCGGGAGCGTCAGTCCCAGGCCGACATCTTTCTCGTGTTTCTCCGGAACTATCGCGGTCCCCGTCCAGAGCCAGATGAGAATGAAACCGAGCGCGGCGACACCGCTGGCAGCCGTCAGGTACCACCAATGATATGTCGCGAAGATGAACACGCCGCCGGTGAATATCGCGGCAAAAAATGCGAGCCAGGTCGGGCCCGGTACGCGCAGGCACTGGATCGGTTGAGCGTCAATCGAGGTGGTGATCAGCGTTTCGCGTTTCTCTTCTTCCGCATCGGGCAGGTAAAAGCGGCCCTGATCGACATCGCGCATCAAGTTCTCCTGATCCCAGAGTGGATAGCGACTATCAATCTCAGGGATCGATCGCACACCCCAGGACTCCCCGGGCATCTTGGTGAGCCATTCCAAAGTGCCAGCATTCCACGGGTTGCGTTCCGAGTACGGCTGTTTGCTCTTTGGACGGAGGACATCCCACAGAAGGACTGCGAAGCCGGCCGCGAGGACGAATGCCGCGATGCTCGAGATGAGGTTGAGCATATCGAACCCCATGTTGGGGGGATACGTGAAAATACGCCGGGGCATTCCTCTCAGCCCCGTGAAGTGCATCGGCATGAACGCGACGTTGAAGCCGATGAGCATGAGCCAGAAAGCGATGCGCCCGAGGCGCTCCGAAAGCTTCTTCCCGGTGACCATCGGGTAGAAATAGTACACACCGGCGGCAATCGGGAAAATGGTCCCGCCGACCAGCACGTAGTGCAGATGGCTTACAATGAAATAGGTGTCGTGCGCCTGCGCATCAAACGGCACGAGCGCAATCATTACCCCTGTCAGGCCACCAATGATGAAAGTGGCGAGCCCGCCGAATATGAAAAGAAGCGGTACGGATCGGCTGACTTTTCCGATCAGCAGAGTCGCGATGAAACAAAAGATCTGGACGCCGGTAGGAATCGCCACGGCTTCGGATGCAGCGGAGAAGATACCAAGGGAAATGCCCGGAAGCCCGGTGGTGAACATGTGATGTACCCAAAGACCGAAGCTGATGAAACCGGTGCCCACCGCTGCCAGGACAATCCAACTATAACCGGCGATCGGTGTACGGGCGACGGTGGGAACAATCATCGCGACCAGTGCGATCGATGGCAGGAAAACGATATAAACCTCCGGATGTCCGAAGATCCAGAACAGGTGCTGCCATAGCAGGGGATCGCCGCCTTTCGCGGGGTCAAAGAACGGCCAGTGGAATGCCCGCTCCATCTCCATCATGATATCCCCGGCGATCAGCGGCGGAAACGCGAAGAGGATCATCACCGCCACCACCAGAATGTACCATGCGTAGAGCGGCATCATGTTGATGCGCATTCCCGGTGGGCGTGTTTTGAGGACGCCGACAATCAATTCGACCGCCGCGGCGATGGAAGCGATTTCGATGAAGCTAAGGCCAAGCAGCCAGATATCCGCACCGACACCGGGCTGATAGGTGGTCGTCATCGGCGGATACATGAACCAGCCGCCTTTGGGTGCCGCATCGAAGAAGATCGAGCCGCAGACAAAGACTCCGCCGAGAACGAAACTCCAGAAGCCGTATGCCGACAACCGAGGGAACGGCAGGTCCCGCGCTCCCATCATTTGCGGCAGGATCAGGATCGATATCGCCTCGAAGATCGGCACGGCGAAAAGGAACATCATGATCGAGCCGTGCAAGGTGAAGACCTGGTTGTACGTGTCGGCTGTAAGGAAATCGTTTTGCGGAAACGCGAGTTGAATGCGCATCAGCAGCGCCAGTACGCCTCCGAAAAAGAAAAAGATGAACGAAGCGCACACGTACCACAGCCCGACATTGGTATTGTTGACCGAGGACCAGTAATGAATGCCTTCGGGAGTCTTCCACGCTTTCCTAAGCCGCTCCTCCTGGGCGAGCTGGAGTTCCTCCGGGGGAGCGTGAGGAAGTGGTTCCGGATCGCGATGGGGGGTGTCGTTCATTTCAGGCTTTCCATGTAAAGAGCGAGGGCTTTCAGCTCATCCGGGGGCAGCATTCCAAATGAGGGCATGAAGACGCTTGGCTTAACGGCCTCCGTGTGCCCGATCCACCGTACGAGAGCCTCCGGCGTATTCGGCAGGACTCCGGCCCCGAGCGTCAGTCTGCTGCCGACATGGGTGAGATCCGGGCCGATGACTCCATCGGCAGGAGTGCCGCGGATGGTATGGCAAGCGCTGCATCCATTGGCAAAGAAGAGGTCATGGCCTCGTTTGATGATAGGATCCGTCGGTAAGGTGGCAGGCTGAGCCTGATGTGCGAGCCAACGGGTGAACTCCTCCTTCTCCAGTACCACCACATCGAAGTTCATAAATGTGTGCGAAGTCCCGCAATACTCGGCGCACACTCCGCGGAACTTCCCTGTGCGGGTAGGGAGGAGTGCAAGGCGGTTCATTCGCCCCGGGATCATGTCCATCTTCCCTCCGATTGGAGGAATCCAGAAGGAATGGATCACACCCGGGCTCAGCAGGTTGAACTGCACGTGTTCACCGACCGGGAGTCGGATCTCGTTTGCGGTTTCGATCTCTTTTCCATCCGGCCCGACGTAACGCATCCGCCACCACCATTGCTCACCTGCTACTGAGATCGTGAGACTGCCGGGAGGAGCTGTTCTGACCATATCTGGAATCAGCGCCAGCCCATAAATCAGGAGTCCGGTCAGGGTGATGGTCGGAAACACTGCGCCGCCACCAATGATCAACAGTTTGATCTTCCGCTCGTTATGTGCACCTGGACGAATGTGGATCGAGTAGATGGTGGTCCCGATCACAACGAGCCAAATGAGCACTGCTCCTCCAGCCATCCACCAGAAGAGGTCCGCAATCCGCTTCGCGGAGGGACCAGCGGGATCGAGTGTCGATTGCGGCCCTTCACAGGCGGCGACAAAGAAGAGTACTCCAATCAGCACACCCGATCGAATGATCCCGCCACCTGTTCGGGTGAGGTGGAATACGGATTGATAGGCTCGGAGAATGGTTGTGGTGAAAGACACGCAGACGCTGGGGCCGGATGTGAAACCGACAGGCGGTTCCCCACGGAAACGTGAATCAGCGAGAAGCTGCGTGTGGTGCTGCAGGAAAAGGAGAGGTAGAATTCCGGGACGTTACGGATTCCGTACGACCTTTACGCAGTTGTCCTACCTTCTATCGACGACCTCATAGCCGCGCGGAGCGTTTCCGATCGGCCACAAGCATGCCCGGACGGTTAAATACAACGGCTCCCATACGCCGTTGTATTGTCTAATGGACTGATCGAGTCTGCCTGACCGACTGACGCGTCACGGGGCGATGTTGTAGAATTGTGCCGCCGTTTCGCCAAAGATGGCACCTCGTTGTGCGGCGTCGAGATGAACGGTGTATTCGTCCACCAGCCGGTAGACCTGTTCGTAATTGCCAGCCAGCAGACAGACCGGCCAATCGGAGCCCCACATCAGACGCTCTGCAGGGAATGCCTCGAAAACAACGTCGAGGAACGGTTTAAAGTCCTCGGGCTGCCACCCAAGGTGGTCGGCTTCGGTCACCATTCCGGAGACTTTGCACATGACATTTGGCGCCTGCGCCAGTGCCCGGATCTGTTCCCGCCACGGTGAGAGTGTACCGTCCTTGATGTGTGGCTTCGCGATGTGATCGAGGACGAACGGCTGCTCCGGGAACTTCCGGACAAGCTCGATCGCGGCCGGGAGTTGTTTTGGATAGATCAGGATGTCGTAGGTGAGCCCGAATTGCTGCAGCTTGCCAATGCCCCGCAGGAATTCCGTACCGATCATGAACTGGTCGTCCGGCTCGTCCTGTACGACATGCCTCACACCTTTGAACTTGGGGTGATGCGATAGTTCCCCGAGCTGTTCCTCCACCCGGTCCGAGCGCAAATCGACCCAGGCAACAACAGCCTGAATCAGCGGGGTGGAATCGGCGAGATCGAGCAACCATCGCGACTCTTGCAACGTCTGCCGCGCCTGCACTGCCACAGAGCCCTGCATTCCGACTTTAGCCTGCTCGATGAGGAGGTCGCTTGGGAGCCAGTCACGGTGTAGAGGAGAGCCCTTGGGGATCCAGGGATACTGCTGCTCGTCGTAGGACCAGAAGTGTTGGTGGGAGTCTAGGCGCATGGGGGAATGAGGAGAGGATTAACGAGGGCGGAGGGGCGCTTGCGCCATAGCGCAGACATCCCTGTCTGCGGGTGCCCCGACCATTCTGGTCGGAGGCTGATCGCCGCGGCAGCTATCGAGTATCTGGAAAAGAGATGAAGGGTAGCTTGTGAGCCGTCTGTGAAGCGCGCAGGACTCGGAGCAGGGATGCTCCGGTCACTCGCAGTCAAGATGACTGCGTTACAGCGCAAGCGCCTCACACGTGTACAACCGCCTTGATCACTCCCGTTTCAGGCTTGAGCCAGCTCGGGAATACGTTCGGCACGTCGTCGAAATCCGCGTGGTGTGTAATCCACGGGCGGGTGTCGATCTTGCCGTCTTCAATCAACTGCACGATCCGCGTGAAATCTCCCGAAAGTGCGTTACGACTGGCGAGGAGCGTCAGTTCGCGGCGGTGCATCACCGGAGCGTGTGGAAACTCCAGGTTCTGCTGAGTGATTCCTACATACACCACTCGTCCTGCAAAACTCGCGAATTCCAACGCACGCACCATCGACGTGTTGGAGCCCGTGGCATCGATCACCACGTCGGCCAGTTGCCCGTTGGTGATCTCCGCCAACGACTGAACATCCGACTCGTTACCCTTCGCAAGGATCGTGTCTGGTACACCGATCCGCTCGCGAACGAACTCCAGCCGCTGCTCGTTCATATCCATCACGATGGTCCGGGCACCGGAAAGCTTTGCAAACTCGATGGCCGAAAGCCCGATCGGTCCCGCTCCAATTACGAGCACATGCTCGCCAGCACGTGGATTGCCCCGGTTCACGGCATGACAACCGATCGCCAGAGTCTCAACGAGTGCGCACTGTTCGGGCGTGAGGTTCTGAGCCAGGTGTAGCTTGCGGGCCGGGAGAATGATCCTCTGCGTGAGACCGCCGTCGCACATGACGCCGAGTGTCTTGTGGTTCTCACAGCAGTTGGTGAATCCGCGGCGGCACGAGTAGCAGCGCTGACAATTCAGGTACGGCTCCACGGCACAGCGGTCACCGGGTTTCACGTTGGTCACACCGTCCCCGACTGCCAGCACCTCGACGCCGAGTTCATGTCCCGGGATCCTCGGGTATGAGAAGAACGGCATCTTGCCCAGATAACCGCCGAGGTCCGTGCCGCAGATACCGACACGGTGCACCCGTACCAGCGCTTCGCCGGGACCTGGGTTTTCTGGCTCCGGAATATCGATTGTCCGCCACTGCTGCGGCTTTTCGAGTTGGAGAGCTTTCATTCGTGCGGCGGGTTAGTTGTTCTCCGGGAGTCCCTCGACATGCCCGAGGTTCTTCACCGGTGCGAAGATCGCCTGCACCTCAGCAAGCAGTTCCTGGTCGATCGGTTCCTGCGCCCAGTCGATCCATTTCTGGATGTTCGTGGGATTCGCGGAGCCGGCAATGGTGGTGGTGATGTCCGGATTTGCGATCGAGAACTGAAGGGCGAGCTTTGCGATGTCCACCCCCTTGCTCTCGCAGTGCGCAGCAGCGCGACGTGCGGCGGCTTTGACTTCCTCGGGTTCCTTGAGCCAGGCGGGCAGGGGAGCGTTGGTGAGGAGCCGCGCGGAGAATGGTCCGGCGTTCATCGCACCTACACCGCGCTCTTTGAGCATCGGGACAAGCTCGTCGGCAAACCGGGTGTTCTGGAGCGTGTACTGATTGTAGCTCAGTACGCAGTCGAGATCGGTCTGCTCTAGGACAAACCGGAAGAGTTTCATCGGGTAGCCGGAGATACCGATGAAGCGGACTTTTCCCTGCTCCTGGATCTTCCGAAGGGCGGGAAGCGTTTCATCGACGACCTGCTGCATTGGGACGAACTCGATGTCGTGGCAGAGCATAATATCGAGATGATCCGTCCCGAGTCGATGCAGGCTGACATCGACGCTCTCCGCGACTCGCTTCGCGGAGAAGTCGAAGTGTTGAAGATCATAGCGCCCCAGCTTGCTGCAGAGCGTGTAAGAATCGCGAGGGACACCACGAAGAGCGATGCCGAGGAGCACCTCGCTCATGCCGCGTCCGTAGAATGGTGAGGTGTCGATGAAGTTGAGACCGCCATCGAGTGCGACGCGGACACTGCGGAGTGCTTCATCGAGAGAGACAGCGCGAAACTCTTGTCCGAGAGAGGAAGCGCCGAAGGAGAGGATGGGGAGTTGAAGGCCGGTGCGGCCAAGGGAGCGGGTTTGCATGGAGGCAGGGAAATGGGGGAGGGGGCAGGCTCGTAATCTTAATCCTAATCGTAATCGTAATCTTACTCTCCCCCTGTGTGGCGTTCCTACCGAGGCGATTACGATTACGATTAGGAGAAGATGGCTTACACCGCTGTACGGCAGCCCATCGTCAGAAGAACATTGGCCCAGAGCGACTGATCACCTGTCTGGATTGTCAGGGCATGATCCGCGGAAGCCACCGCGTCGTAAAACTCCCACTTCTGGATCGGCACCAGCTCGAGCTTTGCACCGGAATCAGCAATGACCTTCCGGTATTCATTCCAGACAGGAGGTTCGCCAGATTGCGCGTAAGGATCATCAGCGGGGATGCCCATCGTATTCACGTGGTCGATCGGCACGGCGCTCAGCAATGCACGGAGTGCCTGCGCCACGGTGATGACTCCCGGCGAAAGATTCATGCAGACGAGTTCTGCGTTAGGTCCCCGCTTTGTGGAGGCCGGATAGTTTCCGTCTGCGATCAGGATCTTCGAATGATGCCCCGCGCGGGCGAGTACCTCGTTGATTTTGGGGTGAATGAGGTCGTGTTTGAGCATGGGGTGAAAGTAATCAGTAAGTCAGTGATCAGTAATCAGTGAGAACCACGTGGCACTCGGCACTCTTTCCGCCCCGCCTCTTTGCGCCTTTTGTGCCTTTTTGCGGCTACAAATGTATTTTCGTTACACAGTCTGGGGAAAGAACTCGCGGAAGCTCCGAATGGTCCGGTCCGCGGCGGTTTCGGAATCGGGAAGGGGAAGCACCTCAGCGGAGACATACCCTGAGTAGCCGATCTCGCGCAGGGCCTCAGCAATCGGAGTCATATCGGTGTGTCCGAAGCCGATTGCCTGACGGTTGCTGTCGGCGAAATGAACGTGCCCGATCATCGAACCTACTGCCCGGATCGACTCGGCAATCACAGCCTCCTCGATATTCATGTGAAAGAGATCCGCCAGGATCCGGATGTTCCTTGTCTTCAGGCTGCCGAGAAATGCTGCGGTGTCGGAGAGCCGGTTGAACAGGTTTGTTTCGTAACGGTTTAGCGGCTCGTAGATCAGCGGGATACCCTCGCCCTCAGCCCGTTCACCGAGCACTTCGAGTCCTTCGGTGAGCCACTGAACTGCCTGCTCGCGCGGAATCCCTGCATCACAACGTCCCTGCATTGAGCCTACGATGGTCGGTGCGTCGAAGCTGGCTGCGAAATCGATCACCGCCGCGATGAACCCTTCCGCGCGCTCACGCTGATGTGGATCGGGATCGGTCAGACGGAGCTGATGTTTCACCCATCCCGCGCCGGTCCCGATGGCTGCCACGCGCAACTGATGACGGTCGAGCAGCCTGCGGAGCGCTGGCGCATCAATCTCTTCCACACACGGTAGAAAGATCTCGATAGCGTCGAAGCCGAGTGCGGCAGCTTTCGCGCACGCATCCTCGAGTCCGTTCCAGAAGACGAACGGTCCACCTTTTGCCTCGGGGACCAGGGAAACTGTGATGGCGGATTTGATCATGCTACAAAGAGCGGACGCAGATGGCGCTCGTACAGGTTTTCCGTGACATTGCGGCCGACGACCTCCTCGTTGGCCTTCAACAGGTCGAGATACCGCTGACCTTTCTTCGCCGCCAGCTTGAAGGCGACGTGGAGCAGCTGGCGGAGGCTTGAATTGAAGAGCGGATTGGATTGCTCGTGCCTGAGCGCCCCGGTGAATTGCTCACTCGTCCAGCTATCGACCTCGGCTTTCGACGGGAGCTTTGCACGATCGATATCGATCACCGTGGCGTACGGCCCACAGAGTTCATCGACGTGGTCGAGAGCCTCCGCATAGATCTCCTTCGCAAAAGCAAGCGCCTCACCACCTGCTTCGGCCAGGCCGATCAACTCCTCCAGCCATGTCGTGCCCGCAGTCTTAATATGGAGACCCGCATCAAACTTTGGCAGTGTGCGGCGGATAATCGGATAGAGGGAAAACTTGTCGCTGCCGGAATGTACGCTGAGTTTCAGGTTCGCCGGGAGGCCATAACGCTTCACCGCAAATGCGATCACCGCGAGGTCGTCGTGAAACTCCTTCTCGAACTGCGCGAGATCACCGACGTAATCGACACCTTTGTTGAACCGCCCTGTGAACTTCGGCGCGATTGTCTGCGCGCGGACTTTCTCATCCGCGATCGCCGCCAGGATCACGAGCAGTTCGGGCGGTGTCTGCGGAGAGTCGGTTTCGTCCATCGATACCTCGGCGATGAAGTTCTCCTCACCCTTTTGCGCCGCGATATGGCGGTGAATTTTCCCGGCGTCCTGCACGGCGAGGAGATATTTCGCTGCGATGCGCTCCACCTCAGCAAGGGTGATCTGGAGCGGGGTGTCGATGCCCGGGATTTCCACCGAGCCGATCAGCTCCGGGTGACGGTCCACAAAGGCGGCGACCGATTGACCGGATGCGGGCTGTCCGATCGAGTCGGCGACGTCGATTGTGAAGAAATCGGAGTGCGGCAGGAATCGGTCCACGGTCTCGAGTCGGATATGATCCGCATCCACATGCCATCCATTCTTCCAGCCTAGCGCTTCGACAGCCGAGCGGGCGGCGGTGAGAACCGAGGAAGGTTCAGAGCCGATAAAGGTGTGCTCGCGGTTTGATTTGTTCCAGACCGGCACCACATCGGCGCCGGCCTTAGCGGCGAGGATGCAGGCACGGAGCTGGGCTTTCGCCTGATGAGCAAAGCGGTCACCGACGCCAATGGAGAACTTTTCGAGAGTCAGCATGAGAGCTGGAGATGGGGTTGCCGGAACCATATGGGCAGGAGCGACCGTATGGAATGGCACGGATTGACTAAGGAATAGCAATTATTGACCTTCGCTCCCGTGCCATCCGCCCACCCACAGCCGCTGCCACAGCGTCCTAGCTTCGTCTCGACACAGGTCACGGAGGCTCGCCGCTACTTTCTGGATCTCGCGCCAAAGCGGACTCAGCACATCACCGTGGTGTGTGGGGGATGCGAACGGGTTCGGGCGGATTACCTGATCCAGCGGAAGACGTTTCCTTTCCTTGCCGTGGAATTCGTTGCCGAGGGAGAAGGGGAGCTGGAGCTTGCCGGTCGTATCTATCCACTCCGCCCCGGGATGACCTTTGCCTATGGCCCCGGCGCACCGCACCTGATCCGCTGTGAGCCGCGCCGGCCGATGTTGAAGTATTATGTCGATTTCACCGGGCAGGAGGCTGAGCGGTTGTTATCGGAAACACCGCTCCATGAATGGCGGGCAGTGCAGGTTTCTTCACCCGAGGAGATCGTGGAGATCTTCGAGTTTCTGCAGCGCGAAGGGGCGAGTGAAAGTGCGTTTGGCGCGCAGCTTTGTGCGGCACTAATCCCGGCGCTGCTCCTTAAGATCACCGAACGCGCGCTGCCTGGCGGAAGCGCAGAGCCGCGGGCGTTGATCACCTACCAGCGGGCCAAACGCTGGATTGAGGAACATTATCTCACCGTCCGGACAGCGGAAGAAGTGGCTGCCGCGTGTCACGTCGATACCGCATATCTTTGTCGCCTATTCCAGCGGTTTGGCCATACCACGCCCTATCGATTCTTGATGCGGCAGAAGATGAACAGAGCAACCGAACTGCTCCTCGACGGTGGCCTGCTGGTGAAAGAAGTCGCGGCGGAGCTCGGCTTCGGCGACGCGTTTCAGTTCTCCCGGGCTTTCAAGCGGGTGTACGGTCTTCCGCCGGAGCGGTTTGTGAGGCAGGCGAGAGGGGGCGGGTGAGGGAGTCGGAAGGAGTAATCAGTGAGTCAATTTCGAAGCCGCTTTCTCGTCCGATGCCGCCCCGCTGTTGGTCCTAATCTCATTCTTACGCTCGGTTTTTCGCCACGATGCTTTTGAAAAAGAGGCGCGCTTCCTCGTAGATTGCCGATCGCATCTCGCCGGTCATCTGCGGGAATCTGGGGCATTCTTTGCAAGGAAGTTCCCGTCGGGAGAGCGACATTCATCGTTTCCAGCTCCGTATGATGCCGTAGGATGTTTGGGCTCTCGGGTCGGATTGGATTCGTTTTAGTTCTCCCTCAGCTAATCTACCTTCAACAAGTTATGAACTATCCGGCGGTACTCGCGGCAGTGATTGGCGGAGCCATATTGTCCGCTTCGGCGACTTTCCTGATATTAGGGCGAGGCTGCGATGGCGGTAACGTACCAGAGAATGCTTCCCGGAAGCATCTGCCCGGCGTACGAGTTTCGGGAACCCTGCGGGAGGAAGTGCAAACGAGACGGTTTCTTACGGACTCTCAATGGACGGCAGCGCTTCGGGGAATTCCTCCG
>CBINJX010000032.1:0-13443 GCA_966251085.1 uncultured Verrucomicrobiales bacterium | reverse complement strand
ACATCGTGTTGAAGAACATCCCGACACTCATCGGCACGGCGATGCGCCAGGTGAGCTGTGAAATCGGGTCGGAGGTGAGCGAGAGCGGCTGCTTCATCGGGGGGGCGGCAGGAGAAAAAGACGGATTTTAGCCGCAAAAAGGCGCAAAAGGCTCAAAAAGGAAAAGACTGGAGCGGTCCCAGTCTCCTTTTTGTGTCTCTTGCGCCTCTTTGTAGCCCCTCCCGGGCTGTTTTCTCTACCGAATCTCCAGCGGGAAATTCACCTGGCACTCGGCACTTTCACTCAAAACTATCCCTTCCTCGTATTCTCCCGCACCCACTTTTCCATCTGCTCATCACTAGCCCCGCTTGCCACTTCGCGACGGAAAGCCTCCGCATCGATCCCCGCCGCCGAGAAAAAGCGCTGATCCGCCGGGCAGTTGAAGGTGAAATCCGCATTCTGGCCCACCAGAGTGGCGCGGCACTTGTCCAAAGCGCGCATTCCGCCGGGGAAGCCCCCCAGGGGCTCGGCTTTTGGACGGGGTTCTTCTTTATTAAGATCACGGGCAAGGGATCTTACGACGTCAAGGTTTTCTGATGCCATATCTTCGACTACGGGGCGGAAAAGGGGAGTGCGCGGGCGGAGAAGCAGCGGGTGCTCGGAAATAACGGTTGTTACTATGGAGCACCCGTGGTCTATTGTCGGCGCAAGTAAGCAGTGTTAGTCAGTTGGTAATTGCTGGTGATTCCTCTCGGCTGTAAGGCCGGCGGCGATTTCAATGGCGATTGAGTTCCGGAGAACGGAAGCCGACGTCGCAGTGCTTCCTTTGTTCAACAGTTAAGAATCGTTAGTTCATGTCCAATAAACTCTACGTCGGAAATATCTCTTTCGACACGATGGAACTCGATCTGCAGGATCACTTCGGCCAGGCCGGTACGGTCACTGATGTGATAATCATGCAGGACAAAATGACCGGCAAGTCCCGCGGATTCGGTTTCGTGACCATGTCGAGTGATGAGGAGGCTCAAAATGCCATCCGCATGCTCCATGGTAAGCCGCTTCAGGGTCGTCCTTTGACGATCAATGAGGCCCGGCCTCGCGAGGAACGCCCGTTTAGCGGTGGCGGTGGCGGTGGTGGTGGCGGTCGCTCCTACGGCGGCGGCGGCGGTGGTGGTGGTGGATACGGCGGTGGTGGTGGCGGTTATGGCGGTGGCGGTGGCCGTGGTGATCGCGGCGGCCGTGGTGATCGTCGCGGTGACCGTGGAGATCGCGGTGATCGTGGCGGACGCTACTAATTCCCCCTCGATAAAGACTTAACAACAAACGCCCTGACGAAAGTCAGGGCGTTTTCTTTTTTCCTCTCGACCAGTCTCGAGAAAAGAAGATGCCGCATGGAATCCATGCGGCATCGCGGTTCTGGTCTCGAGACTTTGTGGAATAACGTTATGAACGAGGAGGCGCAGCCGTTACGGTCTCGGTATGGGCCCTGTGCTCATGCACCTCATGGCGGTGATGCTCGTCGTGAAGCGAATTTTGCCTGCCGAGTTTACCGCCGAAAGCTGCTGCGGCAGCACCGAGAAGCAATGTGAACGCAGTCCAGAAAGCGCCTGCTGAAGTTCGTCCTGCAGCCGTATCGACTGCCTGTTCAGCTTGCGGTGGAAGAGGTTGCCCACTTTGTTGGGCCTGGAGTTGATTCAGCATTTGCTGGAGCTGTGCCGGGATCTGAACCTGAGTGGCCTGAGGCATTTGCTGAGCCGCAAACCTGGTCAAACCCGATGCTGCTCCTACGAGGCGGCCGATGGCGGAGGTCAGAAGCATGAGGGTCAGAACCGTGCAGGCGCCCCATGTGATCAGACCATGGATCCAGCCGTTGAACGTCCCTCCAAGCCGGCCGGCAATGTAGCCCCCCGCAAACAGCGAAATGATGGTGCTGATCATCATCCAGATTCCGGCCCCAATCCCCAATCCGCCCGCGGTCGGCGACTGACCTGCCACGGGGTCGATCGTTGCAAGCCCGATGGATAAACCGAGAAGGGTCAGTACGAGCTGCGTAGCAAGTGCCAGAACAGCGCCTGCGAAAATTGCTCCCCATGACACTCGGGCAAACGGACGGTCAAATCCGCGGATCGTATCGTGTGAACCGACCGTCCGGGAACCAATGCCTTCCTCTGCAAGAGGCGTTGTTGGTGTAATCATAAATTATAAGTCTTTTGTGGTCCGTAGAGTGATTCGAGGCCGGTGCAGTGCAGGCTTGTCCGCATGAGGCGGACTGCCTTGTAAGCATATCCCTCACGGAATCATCCGTTCTTCGGCCGAGAGTGATGGAGGTTCCCAGGTTCAGATGAACCCCGAACGCCGTTTCACTCCGGTCATCTTTGTGCCGTACCGCTCCACAAAGCGCTGCTCCGCTTCGGGTGGGCAGATCAGGATGAGGCGCTCGCCCTCCCGCATCACTTCATCCGCAGCGGGATTGATCCTGAGTCCGTCCGGCGTCTTCAGCGCCACGACGCTGCAGCCGGTTTTTCGCATCACTGCCGCCTCTGCCAGCGTCTTGCCTGCGAGAGCTGCTGGCACCCGGGTTTCACACACGTGAAGCCCCTCCGCGACCATCAGCACGTCGGTTCTGCGGAGATAATTGAAGATCGAGGTGGCTCCCATAAGTGCATACGAGAGGACGAAATCGGCGCCGGCGCGGTGCAGGGTGGAGACGTTTCGTTCACGCACGGCCCGGCTGATGATCTGTGCATCGGGCCTCAATCTCCGGCAGTAGATGGTGAGATAGATATTCAGGTCGTCATCGTGCGAGGTGATGATGATCGCGGGACACTCCTTGATTCCCGCTCGCTCGAGTGTGGCCAGGTCCGCCGCATTTCCGTGCACGTACTTTTCCGAATCCCGAATGCGTTCCGCCTGGGCTTCGACAATCCGGTAGTCCACCTCGCGTTCAGCCAGGGCGCGGGCGGTTGCCCGGCCGACCCGGCCGCCGCCGATGATGATCACGGGAGCATTCGCCACGTGATAAATACAGAAAAGCTCATCATAGCGCCGCAGCTGCTCCTCGGAGCCCGCCAGGAGAAGGATCGAACGGGCATCGATTTTCGTCTCCGCTGTAGCTACCTCGAAGCTGCCCCTCTTCCACATTCCAACCACATTCACCCCGACTCTCTTCCGGAGCTGGCTCTCGGCTAAGGTCTTGCCATCCAGCGGGGTTCCGGCGGCTGTGGCTTCCGCGATCATGATCTCTCCGAAATTACCGATGACATGAGCCCGGGCGTCCACGCCGACTACGCGTCGGGCGAGGGCATGTCCCATCATTTCCGCAAGCTCGAGCACATGGGAGCTGCCCGCCAGTTGGAGGATATCCACCGAATCGGCCGAGGTAACCGTGGTCACGATCGGAACGGTCTCGCTCATTTCCCGGACCGTGAACGCGATATTGGTATTCGCATAATCGTTCCCGGTCGCCGCGACCATGGCGGCGGCATTCACACGGGCGTGGCTGTAGGTTTCCGGTCGATCCACCTCGCCGAAGAGCACATTGATCCCGAGATCGTGAAGCTGGAGCGCTTCATTCAGATCCCCCACGAGCAGTACGTACGGGTAGCCATAGTCCGTCAGTTTTCGAATGAGCGACGTGGAAACCGGTTCATACGCCGTGAGAATCACATGCCCGCTCGCTGAAGGGGGCAGCTCCCGCGGGGCACGGGCCTCCGCCTGCGCCTTGATCCACGGGGCGTAGAAGAATTCAATAAAAGTGAATGGCAGCAGGATGAGGAGAAAAACCAGGCCCGACATGAGAACCACGATCGAGAAGATCCGCCCGATATCGCTCGTAAAGGTAATGTCGCCGAAGCCGAGCGTACTCATCACCGTCAGTGTCCAGTAAAAGCCTGTGACCCAGCTGTGATCCTTTCCTTCCAGCACCATGATCAGGTGGAAGAGCACGCTGAAGACGATGACCATGGTCAAAAGCACCGTCAGAAAGCGGAGTAGCAGGCGTACGTTGCGACGGCTGGCGGATTGCCGGACAAAATAGGAGAGCTGGGCTGTAAATAGCTTCATGAAGGGCGTACCGCCCGGAGGAGTTGGGCGCTATACGGGAGAACGGATGGCAATCCCTCGACGGGCTCCATGAAGCATGACGGGGCGCAGCCGAGCGTCAACCATCCAAACCCGGCATTCCCCCCGGGCAGGCATGCAGCGATAAAATTATGCGACTTTACATTTGCGGCCGGCAGCCATGCGGCATAGAGCCTCCCGGGCGAAAAAGCGGCACTGAAGCCGATATCGCTCTTCCCAAAGGAATGCGACGATTCCACCGCAAACATTACCGCTGGCTCCGCCACATCCCGCGCAGGAAACATCTCAAGAACAGCTGGCTTCACCGGATTCTTGGGGATCGCCTGTTTGCGCCCGATTTATGGCGTCCAACAAAGCGTGGAATTGCGGGTGGGCTTGCCGTCGGGCTGATGATCGGGTTTACGCCAACCATGGGTGTCCAGATCATCCTCTGCGGAGTGATGGCGTATCTGCTCCGCGTCAATATTCCCCTGGCGCTGGCAGGATCGCTGGTGACCAATCCTTTTACCGCTGCAGTCGTTTACCCGCTGGAATACAAAGTGGGCGTGTGGTTGATCGGTCCGCCTACGCCCTCCGAGCTGGAAGAGTACAGCGGCGCCCTTCGTACCTTTGTCGGCTACGCAAAGCCGTTATGGGTCGGGAGCATGGCCATCGGCGTCGTTGCAGCGGCGGTGGCTTATGTGCTGGTGATGTTGCTCTGGAGAGAGGCGGAGCATCTGCGGGATGTCATTCATCGGAAACACGCGCATCCACCGGCCGATGACGACTCCACCCGGCAATCTGTGCCTCCTTCAAAGCGTGAGTCCCTCAGTACGCCTGACGCCCCTACTAAGGAACACACGCAGTGAATGCATCCTGCGTCGCTGCACTGCCAGGTGTAGCGATTGCCGGCTCTATGCCTTGAGCCTGGGAGGGGAGGCGGGGAGAAAGTAATCAGTGGGTCAGTAATCAGTAATCAGTGCAGGTTCCGCTTCCGGCCTCTGCTCTGATTACTGATTACTGATTCACTGATTACTTTCTTCCCGTTTCCACGCGCCCGTGCGGTTTCGTAAAGTCGAGTTCCGGGCCGATCGGGACGATGCGGGTCGGGTTGATCTCGTCATGCGTGACGTAGTAGTGACGCTTGATGTGATCGAGGTTCACCGTCTCCGCGATGCCGGGCTGCTGATAGAGATCCAGCAGATATCCATGCAGATTCGGGTAATCGATGATTCGCCGGATGTTGCATTTGAAATGCCCGTGATAGACGGCATCGAAACGCACGAGCGTGCAGAACAGGCGCCAATCGGCTTCGACGATTCGGGGTCCGAAAAGATACCGGCGAGTGGCGAGCCGCTTTTCCAGTTCGTCCAGCGCCTCAAACAGGCTGCGGCAGGCGTTGGCATAGGCGGCCTGTGAGGTCGCAAACCCTGCGCGGTACACGCCGTTGTTCACACGCGTGTAGATAAACTCGGAGAGTTCCGCGTGTTCCTTGTCGATATCAGAAGGGAAGAGATCGACGCTGTCATCCGCGAATCCCGGGAAGCGGTCGTTGAACATCCGGCAAATATCATCCTCGGAATTGTTGACGATCTTCCGGCTCTCCTTGTCCCAGAGTACCGGGACCGTGACACGCCCGTCGAAACCCGGATCGGTAGCCGCATATGCCTCGCTGAGAAAGAGGAAGCCATTTACAGGGTCCGTGCTGTAGCCCGGACCTTCGCGGAAGGCCCATCCGCGCTCGTCGCGGATGGGGTCGACAACCGTCATGCCAATTGCGTCTTCGAGACCTTTCAGCTTCCGCACAATGACCGTACGGCTCGCCCATGGGCACGCGAGTGAGACGTACAAATGATACCGCCCTGCAGCGGCGGGATAAGGAGTCGAACCATCAGTGCAAATCCACTCACGAAAGGCGTCCTCCTGCCTTTGAAATTCACCGTCTTCCGACTGCTCGTTGGCAAATTGGGGCTTTGCTGGCATGACGCTGGAGTTCGCGTGCGTGAAGGCGGACGGATGGCAGAATGACGAATGACGAATGACGAATGACGAATGACGAATGACGAATGACGAATGACCGTGCCCTTCGACATTCGTCATTCTGACTTCGTCATTCCCCCGATCCCACATTGACCACGCTCGTCTTCGCCTGAGAAGCGAGCGCGGCGTGGAAAAGGCGGTGACTCGCCACGGCTTCGGTCGGAGTTACGCAGCCAAAGCGTTCGCCGAGTACCCCCTCGCGCTCGAGAAGAAACGCCGCCCACATCTGCTGCAGGAGATCGGGGAATCCGACCTCAAAGATCCCTCCCGTGATGGTGCGGAATGGCGTCGAGAAACCGAGATCGACTCGCTTCCATGCCTGTTCCCTGCCGCGCTCGAAGATCCAGAGCGACTTCGGTTCCGCCGTGCTGAATCGAACTCCACCGTTCGTACCTTGGACTTCGATGAACCACGTATTCGTCGCGCCGGGAGCGAGCCTTCGCATTTCGAAGCGGACTGGAACACGGTCGGTCTCCATATCGACCCAGGTGTGCAGCATGGCATTGTCCCACGTGTCGCAGGTTGCCGTTCCGCCTTTTCCATCCGGCCGCTCCGGATAACCCCGCTGGAGCTGCGCGAAGACAGTACGCGGAAACCATCCGAGCCGGAACGGCACGTGGCAGACATGTATCCCGAGATCGCCCATCACTCCGATCTCACCACACTGCGCGCTGCGCCGTTTCCAGTTTGCGGGTTTCGACGGATCGAGATCGCTTGAATGATGGAAGCCGGAAACAACATCGAGGATGCGCCCGCAGGCGCCGGAGCGCACCAGTTCCACCACCCGTTGCACACCGGGCAGGAACGGGAACTCGGAAGAGCATCGGACGAAACGCCCCGTCTGCTCGGCGGCCTCGGCGATCCGGATCGCGGCATCGAGATCGATCCCGAAAGGTTTCTCTGCGAGGAGATCCTTTCCGGCATGAAGTACGCGGAGATAGATGTCCTCGTGCTGATCGTGCGGAACCGCCGCATAGACTACCTCAATCTCCGGATCAGTGATCAGTTCCTCCGGAGCCGTGGTGAGCAGACGAACCGACGGGATCTGACGGAACCAATCCAGCGCAGCCGCATTCAGATCCGCCACCGCCACCAACTCCGGGCGGACAGGCATATCGAGCAGAGCACACCAGCGTGCGAACGTACTTGCGACCTCGCGGCCCATCAGCCCGCCGCCGATGATTCATACCTTCACCGTTTTCATCATTTCGCGCCTCCGTCGTTCAGCAGCGCCATCGCCTCATCAACGCTGAGTCCTTCATGCACTACACCCATCAGGGCACGGACGATCGCTGCCGGGGTCGGATGCTGAATGATGTTGCGTCCATACACGATGCCGCTCGCGCCCTGCGCCAGGATGGCATGTGTCCGCTCGAGAAGCGTACGGTCATCCACACGTCCGCCGCCGCGTACGAGTACTGGGACGTCGGCTGCAGTTTCGATCACACGGTGATACAGCGACACGTCGTCGGTCGGGTCGGCCTTGATGACATCCGCGCCGAGTTCGATACCCTGGCGCACCAGCGGCAGAATTTTAGTGATATCACCATCAACCATGTAGCCGCCCGCTTCGGCATTCGGACGGAAGACCAGAGGCTCAACCATCATCGGCATCGCGTAATGATCGCTCTGTACCTTCAGCCGGTGAATGTTCTCGATGCATTGCTCGGTCACTTCCGGGGCGCCGGGGATCTGGAAGAGATTCACGCACACACAGGCCGCATCGAGACGCACCGCCTGGAGCATTGCTTCATCGATCATCGAACTGAAGCGTGTGGCCGGCAGTTCCTTGCCGTACACGTTTGCCACATCCACACGCAGCACCAGCGCCGGCTTGTTGCGACCGGGGATATCCTGCAGATGCCGCGCCTGCCCGGTGGTGAGCTGAATTGCATCCGGCCCTGCTTCCACGAGTGTCGTTACCACGCGAGGCATCGACTCGATCCCCTGGAGGAGAGAGGATTCATTGAAGAACCCGTGGTCCACCGCCACGTCGAAGCAGCGGTTGGAGCGCGGATTAAAGAGACGTTTGAGACGGAATCGTTTCATTGGTGATCAAGCTTTGGAATTCACGCCCATGAGGTGACGCAGGATAAAGGCGTCGAGCCCTTCGTAATCGCGCGCATCGATGAACAGCTGCTCAGCTTTGCGATCCAGGGTGCGCACCTTCTCAACGAGGTGGAGGAAGGTCTCGCGGCTGTTGCGGAGATGATCCACGACCGGGGCCCCGCGCTGGGTCCGCATCGCCTTTACATCGAGGCCGATGAACTCACCCGCGCTTCCGTACCCGTTCTCCTCCAGGACGCGGACCTGATTGAATGCACTGCGGAGATTGACGGAGCCGAACGCCTTGTCCTGGTCGAACTTGAGGCCGTTCTGATCGTTGAGGTGAACGCTCGCGAGTTTCTTGTGGGCAAGGGCGAATGCCATTTCATCCGACGGATCGAGTCCGGCAAGAATGGCGTGCGCGGATTCGATCAGACCGGAAACACGGGCGGGAGCATCGCTTGCATAAGCGATGGCGATGGCATGCCCGATGGTCGGTACGTAGGTGTGATCCATCGGCTCGTTCGGCTTCGGCTCGATCCAGATGTTGATCTCCTTGTCATAACCAAGAAGCGTATTCACCGCTTCGAGCACGCGCTCCGCTGCGAGCTTTGCGTTCTTTGCTTCGCGGATATAGGAGCCTTCACGGGCGAGCCAGAGGACAATGTTGGGCGTGCCCACGGCGCGGGCGATGTCGATTGCGCGTTTGCTCCGGTCGATCGCGTAGGTACGATCACTTGCAGAGTTCGACGTATAACCGCCATCGATCGTCTGCGGCGCAAACCAGAGTCGCGGCGCCACAAACTCCGGCACCAGTCCGCGCTCGTCGAGCATGCGGCGAACTTCCTGTGCGCGTTTGATCGCCTGCTCGGGCGTCTGCTGATCGATGTTCTCCACCACATCGTCATCGTGAAACTGCACACCCTCGAAACCGAGCGGGCGGTAGAGATCGAGTTTGGCTTCGAGTGGGACCGGTTGGCGAACATCCGGGCCGAAAGGATCGGCTCCTTCGCTGATGTTCCAGGGGCCAAAGGAGAAGCGGTAGGTGGTCTGAGTGCTCATGGAGAGCCGTATGTTGCCAGTTTGAAGACCCTGACGCTCCGCTTCCGGGCTCAATTTATGGTGCTGCAGTCTCACCGAGGTTGTTTTCGTGCTTCCAAAGCTGAGTCCATGGGCGAAGTCTTGCCCCGATGTCGCTACGCCTGGAAAAGATCGATCCCCCCAGCGGTCATTCCTTTCGCCTGTTGCGCTGGCGCGACAATCTCCGTGAAGTGGAGCAACTCGATGCCTCGGGTGAGTTCGTGCCGGTGACCGGTGTTGGTGAGGAATGGCATCTGCACCGCGAAGTCGAGCTGACCCTGGTGACCAAGGGGAGGGGAACGCGATTTGTCGGCGATCACATCGAGCCGTTCAGTGCGCCGGATCTGGTGCTGCTGGGAAGCCATCTTCCGCACTACTGGAGCGGTCTACGGGAATCGTCGGGATTTGCGCTGCAGTTTCATTTCCCGGTGGAGCATCCGATCTGGCGGTTGAGCGAGATGGGAGAGGTCCGGAGGTTATGGAGCCGTGCCCAGCGGGGGCTCAGGTTTTCCATCGGGACGGGCGAACGGGTGAGGCAGTGGGTCGAACTGCTGCCCGCGCTCCCGAGTGCGGGGCGTCTTGGCATTCTTCTGCAGATCCTGGGCGACCTGAATGCAGTCGAGGTCTCCGAGGTCACCGCGCTTTCGACGAGCGAGTTCGCGGTCGAGGAAGGCTCCCGGCACGAGAAGCCGATCCAGAATGTGATCTATTATCTGCTCACCCACTTCGCGGAGCCTGTGGAGTTTCCTGAGGTTCTACGTGTCTCAGGAATGAGCAAAGCGACCCTGGCGCGTCAGTTCCGGCAATACACGGGGCGAACGGTGATGGAATTCCTCGCGTATGTCCGCCTCGACCAGGCGGCGCAACGTCTGCGATCGACGGATCAGGATATCTCGTCGATCGCGTTCGGTGTCGGCTTCAACAATCTGTCACACTTTCACCGCCTCTTCCGGCGGACACACGGATGCAGTCCGCGGGAGTTCCGGGCAGGAAACCATCCCTCTGTGTAGAGGCGGCTCTCTGCCGAGTTCCACGAGGCAGGTGCCGCCTCCATTTTTCCGCCGCGCTCTACACAATGAGCTATTTGGTCAGCAACTCCCTCACCTTCTCCCGCTCCGTAGTCGGCAGCTGACAGACAAAGTTCTCACAGACATACGCCGCGGCTTTGCCGTCGATCGGATTCACCGTCTTCAGGAACTCCAGTTTCTCCCCGAGCCACTGCTGACCTTCACCTCCATCGGCGAGGAGGATCAGCTTGTTTGGGAGGTAATGCTGATGCACTTCACGCAGAAGGTTGCGCGTATCTTCCGCTGCCGGCTTTCCGGCAATCACCACCTGCCGTGGTTTTGCCAGGGACGCATCCACGGCGCAGAGCATCTGCGGCAAGGCCTGAGGTACCTTCTTGAGGGAATCCGCAAATGCCGACAGCGTCTTCTCCGCTTTCTCCCGTAGCTCCTTGGAATCGGCGATCTGCGCGAGGCGGAGCAGGTTCATGGCAGCAACGGAATTCGGCGAGGGCTCCGCGCCATCGTAATCCTCCTTCATCCGCAGCAGGATCGTCGGATCCTGCCCGGACACGCTGAAATATCCCCCGTGCTCCTTGTCCCAGAAGAGCGCATCCATCCGGGCCTGCAACTCCAGAGCCCATTGCAGATGCTTCACATCGAAGTCCGCTTCGTAAAGGTCGAGCAGACCGGCGATCAGGAACGCGTAATCCTCGGCAAAACCGGCGACTTCACTTGCGCCCTGACGGTAGTTGCGAATGAGAGAGCCATCCTTCCACAAGTGCTCCCGGATGAATGCCGCAGAACGCTGCGCCGACTTGAGATATTCCGCGTCGTCGAACACCTGCGCTGCGCGGGCGAACGCTGAGATCATGAGCCCGTTCCATGCAGTGATGATCTTATCGTCGAGGTGCGGGCGCGGACGTTTGGCCCGCACCTCAAAGAGCTTGCGTCGGGACTCCGCCAGCGACTGTTCGATTTCAGCCTCGCTCTTCTTAAAGAACTTCGCCGCATCCGCGATGCTCATCCGCTGGATCAACGTGTTCTTGCCTGCAAACTCATTCATCGGATCGCTCCCCTCCGGGGCGTTGCCTCCTTCCTCCACACCGTAAAAGCGGTTGAAGAGCTGCGCCGCCTCCTCCCCGAGCACCTCGTCGATTTGCTTCTTTGGCCAGACGTAGAAAGCGCCTTCACCGTGCTCGGGCTTGCCGTGTTCGAAAAGCGAATCGGCGTCCTCGGCGGAGTAGAAGCCGCCAGCCTTGTCGGTCATGTCACGGCGGACATAATCGAGGATGTCGCGAGCTACCTGCTCGTACAGTTTGTCACCCGTGATCTGAAAGGCATCCACATACGAGCTGGCGAGCTGCCCTTGATCATAGAGCATTTTTTCGAAGTGCGGGATGTGCCAGAATTTATCCACCGAGTAGCGATGGAACCCGCCTCCCAAGTGATCGTGCATGCCGCCCTCGGCCATCTTGCGCAGGGTGAGGAGCGCCATACTGGCAGCAATCCGGCCATCGCGTGACTCCTTGCCTTCCTGGGCATAGACGCGGAAGAGGAGGTTCAGTGCGGACGGACGGGGAAACTTCGGAGCCGAACCGAACCCACCCAGTTCGGAATCAAAGGTGCGCGCCAGCGCCTCATAGCCGGCCATGATTTCGCTCTTCCCTACGCCACCCGCCTGCGGGGTAGTCGCTGTATATTCCTTCAGGGCATTGATCGCATTCGAAGCGGCTGTAACGACGCCTTCCTGATCTGTTTTCCATGCCTCCGCGAGCCGACGCAGAACGGTCGGAAATCCCGGGCGGCCCACCCGATCCTCCGGCGGGAAATACGTGCCGCCGAAGAACGGTTTCAGATCAGGTGTTAGGAACACACTCATCGGCCAGCCGCCACTGCCAGTGGTAGCCTGTACATACGTCATGTAGACACGATCCACATCCGGACGCTCCTCGCGATCGACCTTCACATTCACGAAAAGCTCATTCATTAGCTTCGCGATCTCCGGATTCTCGAAGCTCTCATGTGCCATCACATGGCACCAATGGCAGGTGGAGTAACCAATCGAGAGAAAGATCGGTTTATTCTCGCGCTTCGCCTTGTCAAAGGCTTCCGGCCCCCAGGGATACCACTCCACAGGGTTATGCTGGTGCTGCAGGAGGTAGGGGGATTTCTCTTTGGCGAGCAGGTTGGTCTGTTTGTTGGTGTTCACGGCGGATTCGGCTCCTTGACAAAGATTTCCCGCTAAGATGAGTAAGGCCGCCGCAGCGACCGGTTGCGGAGAGAACAGCATGCGCAGCATCCCTTCGAAACTCAGTGACCCAACGGGCGGAAGCAAGCTACGAGCGTGGTGGAGAATCGCGATTGTTCTTCCTTTGCTTCTCTTGCTCGCAGGATGCGCGGGCACAGGGGTGCGCAATACAAGTAAATCTTTCCGCACGGTGGTGATCGATGCCGGTCATGGAGGACACGACTACGGCACACGCTCCTCCCGTTACATGCAGGAGAAAACGGCGAACCTGGACGTCAGTCTGCGGCTCCAGAAAAAGCTGAAGAAGGCGGGATTTCGAACGGTAATGACCCGGAAAAGCGATTCGTTCATTCCGCTGGATACACGTGTGGCGATCTCAAACCGGCACAGAAACGCGATCTTCGTGAGCGTGCACTTCAACGAGGCCCGGCCGAAACCGTATATCTCTGGCGCGGAAGTATATTACCACTCTCCGGAATCGGTGGAGCTCGCCCAGCGAATGCTCCGGCACATCTCCGCCATTCCCGGCTCGAAACCGCGCTATACAAAGAAAGCCAACTTCCGGGTGCTCCGGCTGAATCGTAATCCGGCAATCCTGCTTGAAGGCGGATACTTCAGCAACAGGGCGGAAGCCGCACGGTTTGCGAGCGGGGATTACCGCGATGCCTTTGCGGATGCGATCACCAGGGCCCTCGTGGAGCAGAAGCGCGGAAGGTAGATGCGTTGAGAGTAAATAGTTGGGAGTATTGAGTTGAGAGCCGTGCATCGGCGGATCGGAGGGTTTGAGCGGTCGAGGACGACCGCCCTCCGGAGCGACGCCGTCCCCGGCGTCCTGTTGCTATCTACTTTCAGAGGAGCAACCCACCCGTGCGCGGGTGAAGGAGGTAAAGATAGAGCGCCTGGTGGATCGCGATCTCCGAGCGCGATGACAAAACATACGCGCGCAGCGCCACTTCTTTTCCCAATGCGCGTTCGCCAATGAGG
>CBINJX010000031.1:0-13546 GCA_966251085.1 uncultured Verrucomicrobiales bacterium | reverse complement strand
ATCGTCGAGCTCAACGAAATGGACGTGCGCGACACGCTGCTGCTCGTGCCCGGCCACGAGGTCGCCGACCGCGACGGCGACGCGATCAACGGCGCGCGCGTCGCCGAGCTGTGCGCGCGCGACGGGGGCCGGTGGCGCACGATCACCGCGCTCACCTTGCACGGGGATCTGCCGCACTTGGTGGCGAATATTGTGACGGGGCTGTTGTTTGCGGCCTTCCTTCAGCCGCTGTTTGGAGTCGGTTGGACCTGGCTGCTCTTTGTCCTGTCCGGCGCTTTGGGGAACCTTGCAAATGCATGGGGGTATCGTGGCGAGGCACATGCTTCAATCGGCGCCTCAACTGCCGTTTTCGGAGCCCTCGGATTGCTCGTAGGGGCTGAGCTGTGGACGCGCTGGTCGCATCCGCATACCCGCAGTCGATGGTCCCTGATGGTGCCGCTCGGGGCGGGGCTGGCTCTGCTGGCGTATCTCGGAGTAGGGGATGAGAAATCGCGGGTGGATATCATGGCGCATCTCTGGGGCTTCGCGGTCGGTGTGCCGTTTGGGATCCTCGCCACCGCCGTGCGTCTCCGCGAACGGATGCCGGGTTGGGGGCAGATCGTAGCCGGCGGGATCGCGCTGTTCTTGCCGCTGCTGGCGTGGTGGCGGGCTCTGGAAGGTTGAGGGTTGATTGCTGAGGGTTGAGGGATCAGAGAAGCACCACACGAGCGGGGCGCGTGAAGGCGGTGTAGAAAGTGATCAGTAATCAGTTCGGGTTCCGTTCCTTGCACCTGCTCCGATCTGCCGGTGAGCGGCTCTCAACTCGATCCTCTCAACTACTCACTTCTGGGCACTGAGTACTTCCGCTCTTCCCACAGCCACCGCCCGGGGTTTACTGCTAGTCGTTCACACCCCATCGCTGTGCTCGCATACTACCTTCACGACCTCAGCCCCTTCATCATCGAATTCGCCAACGGCTTCGGGTTGCGTTGGTATGGGCTCGCTTATGTCAGCGCGTTTCTCATCGGCTACTGGCTCTACCACTGGCTCGCAAAGCGCGGGTACGCCGATATGGCGCCGGAGCAGGTCAGCGATTTCATTACCTGGGCCGCTGTTTTCGGTGTGATGCTCGGCGGAAGGCTCGGGTGGGTGATTTTTTACGGATGGGACCAAGTAATGGAGGACCCGCTTTCAGCGCTGCGGGTCTGGGAAGGGGGAATGGCCAGCCACGGCGGGATCATCGGATTGGTGCTCTTTACGTTATATTACGCGAAGCGGCACAAGCTCTCGTGGACGAGCATCGGCGATAGCCTGGTGGTGGTCGCGCCGATCGGGCTTTTCCTCGTGCGCATTGCCAATTTCATCAACGGGGAGCTGTGGGGGAAGATCTCGCGGGTTCCATGGGCGGTGCAGTTTCCCACGGTGATCCCTCCGAGCCAACGTCCGCCGTTGAAGGAGATTCAGGAGAATCCGGCTGTGCGCGAACATTTGCGTCAGATCCTCGAGCCGCGGCATCCTTCGCAGATCTACGAGGCGCTGCTGGAAGGGGTGCTGTTGTTCCTCATTCTCTGGGTGATGCGGACCCGTTTCCGAGTGCCTCGTGGGGTGCTCACCGGCTCTTTCTTCATCCTTTACGCGGCGTTCCGGATCATCGGCGAAATCTTCCGCGAGCCGGATCCTGCCTGGGCCGTGGGAGCTCTCTCTGCGGGCCAATTCTTGTCACTGTTCCTGTTCTTTGTCGGCGCGGCGTTCATTGCGTGGGGATTGAAGACGCAGCAGTATGAGAAAGCGCAGCGGTAGGAGTGTTCAGCTCTCAGTTGACCGTGTTGAGATTGTGAACGTTTTCACAATTTTATTGTCTCATTGCATCCCATGACCGCCCAAGCCTCTGAAATCCAGCAAGTCACCGATGATGTGGTCTTCTGGCAGGCGTACGAACCAGAGGTGAAAGCGGAACTCTGCGCCTGCACAGTGCGGGGAAGCAAGGGGTGGGTGATCATCGATCCGATCCCGCTCACACGAGGCGCCCTGATGGAGATGCGCGAGATTGTCGATCCGACGGCGATCCTGCTCACCAATGGTAACCATGCACGGGCTGCCGCTGAGTATCGTGAGCGGTACGAGGCACCCGTGCTGGCTCATGCCGATGCAGTGCCGGAACTGGAAATCTCCATCGATGAGGAAATCAGCGAGGAGACCGTTATCGCGGGCAACCTCAGGATCGTCACTCTTCCCGGTGCAGGGGCTGGTGAGGTCGCGCTTTATTCGCCCGGTAAGAGCCTCCACCTCGGCGATGCTCTGATCAATATGGAGCCTCTCGGATTCACCTTCTTGCCGGATAAATATTGCCGTGACCCGAAGGAGATGCGCCGTTCCCTTTCGAAGCTGACTGCTCTTGACTTCAGCGTTGTGACCTTTGCCCATGGCTTGCCGCTCGTTGCGCAGGCCAAATCCCGTCTTTCTCAACTGCTTTCATGAAGATCCACGTTCCGTTGCTACTCGCATCTGCCGTGTTTGCGCTCACGACTGTCTCGGCCCAGGAAAAACCTGCGTCCAAGCCGGCCAAGGAGCGTAAGACGATGACCTTCCAGCCAGGCTCCAAGACGCCGGACGGCTATGTCGCTCCCGTTGCGACGCCGGTCCCGGTTGCGACGCCAGTTCCCGCCACGTCCGCACCAGTGGTAGGGATCGATGAACCCGGCCAGGCTGCCGCGGCATTCTTTTCATCGCTGCAGAATGGGAATATCGACGAGGCGTATGCGACTCTGACCAAGGGGTCAAAGATCGGTGAGCGTCCGGAAGAACTGCAGAACTTGAAGACCAAGACCACGGATGCGATCCAGTTCTTCGGTGCGATTCAGGGGTATGAACTCGTGGATACGAAAACGGTTGGCGCGAATCTGATGCGTCGCACCTATCTCTCGCTCGGACGCGATTTTCCCCTGCGGTGGCGCTTTTACTTTTATCGTACTAACGGACAGTGGCGGCTGGTCGATCTGCGAGTCGATGACCGGCTGAGCGGGATGTTCGACGAACAGGAAGAAGCGCGTGGAGTGGAGCCGAAGACGCCGTGATTGCGCGCGTCCTGCGGTTCATCCGGTTTTCACACACCATCTTCGCGCTCCCGTTTGCGCTGGGCGCGATGCTGATCGCTGCCGGGGGGATGCCGTCATGGCAGCTGGTTGCGCTAATCCTGCTCTGCATGGTCTTCGCGCGGACGGCTGCGATGGTGTTCAACCGGCTTGCGGATTGGGAGATCGATAAGCGGAACCCACGTACGGCGGATCGGCACAAGCTCGTACCGCGCGGCGTGGCGGTCACTCTGCTCGTCGCGACATCCATCGCGTTCATCGCGACGACATGGTTCATCAATCCGATCTGCTTCTGGCTTTCGCCGGTCGCGCTCGCGATCGTCTTTTTCTACTCGCTCACGAAGCGGTTCACCTCCTACAGCCATCTCTTCCTCGGTCTTGCCCTGAGTGTCTCACCGGTTGGCGCATGGCTCGCGGTGCGGGGTGGTGAAATTGTGAACAATCCCGCGCTGCTGCTCGCGCCCTTTGATCTCGCGCCGTTCGTATTGGCACTTGCGGTGGCACTGTGGGTGGCAGGATTCGACATGATCTACGCGACGCAGGATCATGAGTTTGACCGTGCTGCCGGGCTCAATTCACTGGTCGTGAAACTCGGTGTGCCGCGGAGCCTTCGGTGGGCGCAGGTTCTGCACTGGATCATGCTAGGCCTGCTGGTGATCTTCGGGATCTGCGCCGGGCTCGGTGTAATCTATTACGCCAGCCTTGTGCTCGTGACGGGAGCCCTGATCTACGAGCATCGCAGTGCTGCAAAGCTCGACGTGCTCGGGATCAATCACGCTTTCTTCACGAGCAATGCGTTCGTCGGTGCGGTGTTTGTCGCGAGCGTGCTGATGGACGTGCTGGTGCGGTAGGGAATGGGGCCGCAAAAGGCACAAAAGACGAAAAAGAGATGCCGCTCACCCTGGTAGCTCTTTGTGTTTCCTGTTCCTCTTTGTGGCCCAAAAAAACGGCCGCCCCATGACAGGGACGGCCGTTGATGCAGAGCTAAAGGGCCTCTCCGTAGCTTACTCGGCGAGTAGCTTCGTCACTTTGTCCTCGAGATTTGCGCGGGCATTCATGTCGCGGAGATTGCCCTGCTTATCCACGAGCCACATGGTCGGGATGCTGCGGATTCCGAACTCCTGGCCGAACTTGTTCTCCCAACCCTTGCCGTCGAAGTACTGGGGCCAGGCGAGGCCTTTGTCCTTCACGAAGCTTTCCAGCTTTGACTTATCCTGGTCGAAACTGATTCCGACGATTTCGAAACCTTTCGGGCTCAGCTTCTCGTAGGTGGCTTTCACATTCGGGATTTCTGCCACACAAGGGCCACACCAGGTCGCCCAGAAATCGACCAGCACCACTTTGCCCTTCATCTTCTGGAGGTCGATTTCCTTGCCGTCGATCGAGGTGAATTTGATCTCCACCGGCTTACCGACTGCGTCCATCCGCTTGAGAACGGATTGCGCCTGTTTCTTGGCTTCCTCAGGGGCGTTGCCCGAAGTGATCTCCTGGAGAACGGCCTTGGATTTCTCAGCCGGAAGCATCTCGGCCACCTGTACCAGCATTGAGTAAGGCTCGGGGCGCTGCGGAAATTCCTTCAGCAGGTCGCGGGCGCCCTGCTCGAATGCTGCCATTGCTTCATCGCGACTGCCTTGTGATTGCGCCTTCCTCTGAATCTGGCTGACACGAAGCTGGAAGCGTTCGTCTTCGCTGAGATCTCCGCTCTTCAGGCGCTCCTCTTCCTTCGCAGCGAGCTGTTTCTCGGCTTTTTCGCTGCCGAGTTGTGCGGCGATGGATAGCGCCTGCATCTCCTTGCGCTGCGCAAGCTCCGCTTTCTCGTGCTTCGGATATTTCTTCTGAAACTCGCCAGCCTGCTCGGCTAGTTTAGAAAGGCGCTCGGCTTCGCTTTCGCGCCATTTATTGAGTTCGTCCTCTGGCGGACGCTGCTGCGGGCTCCACTCCTTGGGCGGTACTGGACGCGCCTGCTGTGCGGCGAGTTCCTGCCATGCCTTGTCAGCCTCAGGGTTGGCTTCTGCAGGCGCGCTTGGAGCTTCGGCCTTGTTCGGAGTAGCCGGAGCCGCTTCCTGCGCGGTGAGTGTTGTGGTGATTGCCAGGGCTGTGAATGCAGCCGCCGGAAGGAGATGCCGCAGAGCGCGGCGTTCGTGGCGCGAGTTTTTCATGTTCAGACCTCTTTTCAGGGGGCAATCGCAACTGCGACTGTAAACGGACGATGCGCAGAATGTTACGCGGATTGCTATTGGAAACTTTCGCGAACTCTTCTGAAAGTATCAGGTGCCAAGTGGAAGTGCCCAGTGGTCCGCAGGCGAGTTCGCCCTCTGATTACTGATTCACTGATTACTTTCTCCACTCCTTCACGCGCGCCCTGCTTGTTGGCTGGTCCTCTGCACGAGCCGGAAACGGGTGTATTGTTCTCGATGCGTTACCTTGTGAAAGCTCGTGTAAAGGAGGGGCAGGAGGCTGCGCTGCTGACGGCTGTGCAGGATGGCACTCTCGGGAAGGGCTCGGTAGCCGGAGGGGCGTATAGTGAAGACATGTATGCTGCGCGCGTCGATGCGGACGGTGTAGTGCAGTGGGTGGAGGTTTGCTTTTGCGCGACACCGTTGGAGGAGGAGCGGCCGTACTGGGAGCGCTATTTCGAGCTTCTCAGTGTAAAGGACGCTCATGCGCGGCGGAACTGCCAGCATGAAAACGGCACGGAGCCGTGGGCGTGTTGCGAGTGCGATTGTACCCGCAAATTGGAGGAAAAGCTGAAGGGGAAAGGAGAGGCGTTTCTTCCGAAGCTCGCGGATGCCGGGAGTCGCGAGGCAAAATAGAAAGGGGAACCTGAATGAACAGGTCCCCCTTTGAATGCTGAAGCGCTGCGAGGCGCGTTCTCTTAGTACTCGCGCTTCCGCTTCACGCCGGGCTCCGGCACTGGATACTTGCCGTTAGCGTCAGCGATGAGCGGGGCCGGGCTGTCCATCGTAAGTTTGTCCACGTTGGGAGCGAACTCGTGATCGGAGTTCAGCGCGTCCTCCCAGGTTACGGCCTGGCCCGTGTGCGCGGCCATGCGGCCCATTACGCAAGTCAGGCTCGCATCGACGCTGCGTTTGACCTCGTTGTACGGATCATTTGTCCGGATCGCGGAAATGAAGTCATCCCACTCTGTCTGATAAGGATTCGGTTCCGGCTGCTCGGCTTTCCAGAGGAGGTTTTCGCTGGAGATGTTGTGCCCTTTGAAAATGCGGCAGCGGGCAGGGGCATGGCCTGCACTCGAGATGACCGCAACGCCCTTGGTGCCATGCACGTAGGATGCGAACTCGTCCTGGCAGCCGTTCATGTTCCGCTGGTTCATGAACATGCGGATGCCGTCATCGAAGATGTACTCGACGGAGTAGTGGTCGAAGTTCTGGTCGATGTTGTCTCCGCGGTAATGACGTCCACCCGTGGCCATTGCCTTGGTCGGGAAAGCGTCTTTCATCCAGCAGCACTCGTCCACATTGTGGATCATGTAGTCGCTGTAGGAGCCGCCGCTCGCCCAGAGGAAGGAGTGGAAACGATCGATCTGCCAGAGCAGCTCGGATTTATCTGCGGGCTTCGGGCCTTTAGTGAAGCATGAGGCGACCTGACCCTGCATGCGGTAGGTGCGGAAGTAGAGGATGTCGCCGATCTGTCCATCCTGGATGCGCTTGTAGAGTTCCCCACGGACGCGGCAGTGACGGCACATGAGGCCGACGGCCACTTTGATTCCTTTCTCTTTCGCCTTTTCGCCGAGTGCATACATGCGGCGGGCGCTCGGGCCATCGACGCAGATCGGCTTTTCCATGAAGACGTTTACGCCTTTCTCAATGGCGTACTGGAAGTGTGCCCAGCGGAAGGCTGGCGGGGTCGCCATGATGGCGATGTCGCCGGGGCGGAGGCAGTCAATCGCGCTTTTGAAGCCGTCGAAGCCGATGTATTTACGTTCGTTCGGAACATCGATAGCCGCGCCGAAGCGGCCTTTGAGTGCGTTGTGGCTGCCGTTGAGCTTGCGCTCGTTCACGTCGGCCATCGCGACGAGTTTGATAGGACCGCCGGTTACTTCGAGGGCGTTCTGGACTGCGCCAGTGCCGCGTCCGCCAGCGCCGATTACAGCCAACTGAATGGCATCGCTCCGGGAAGGGGACTCCTGGCCGAATACGTGGGGAAGTGTGACACCTGCGAGGGCCGAAGCGGCAGCGATACGTCCGCCGGTCTTGATGAAATCACGACGCGAGGGAAGGTTAGAGGGGAAGTCGTTCATGCGTTGGAATGCTTTTCACTACAGTTCGCAGGTGTCAAACCGCGACATTGGCGAATCCATGGGGGAAATCTGCATGGCGGGAGGAGGCGCGCGTGGCCATGAAGAGGCAAAAATGACATCCGGAGACGTTGGCGAATATCATGAATAAAAAGGGGAGCCTGTTTCCAGGCTCCCCGGGAGGATGCTTTGTGAAGCGTTAGCTTACTTGCGTACCACCAGACTCCGGCCGGTCATCTCCGCCGGTTGCTGTACTCCAAGCAGAGCGAGCAGAGTCGGTGCGACGTCGGCGAGGATACCGTTTTCCACGCGGAAGTTCTGGGCGTCTTCGGCGACGTACAGAAGGTGAACGAGATTGGTGGTGTGTGCGGTGTGCGGAGAGCCATCGGCATTCTGCATCTGCTCACAGTTGCCGTGGTCTGCGGTGATCAGGAGGCGTCCTCCAAGGGAGAGCGTCTTTTCCACGACCTGGCGCACGCCGTCATCGATCGTCTCCACGGCCTTCATCGCCGCCTGGAGTATGCCGGTGTGGCCGACCATGTCCGGGTTTGCAAAGTTCAGGATCACGAGGTCGTAATTCGGCAGCGCTTCGACCACTTTGCGTGTCACTTCGGGAGCGCTCATCTCCGGTTTGTGATCGTAGGTAGGCACGTCCTTGGGCGACTGAATGATCTCGCGGTCTTCCCCGGGGAACTGCTGCTCGATGCCGCCGTTGAAGAAGTAGGTGACGTGCGGGTACTTCTCGGTTTCTGCGATACGGAGCTGGTGGAGGCCGGCTTCGGAGACGACCTGTCCAAGGATCTTTGAGAGCGATTGTGGCGGGAATACTACTGGGCAGCCGTAGGTTTTGTCGTACTCGGTGAGCGTGACGTACTCGATCTTCGGCGTGACCTCGCGATCGAAGCCGTCAAAGTCCGGACGCAGGAACGCCACGGAAAGTTGGCGGGCGCGGTCCGCACGGAAGTTGAAGAAGAGAATGACATCTCCGTCGCGGACGCGCTGCTCGTTGCGATGCGAGAAGATGATCGGCTGGAGGAACTCGTCCCCACGAGGTTCGTGAGTGTAAGCCTCGGAGATTGCTGCCGCCGGTGCGAGGTCGCTCTGCTGGCCACGGCCGAGAACGATTGCGTCCCACGCGAGTTTGTTGCGATCCCAGCGCTTGTCGCGATCCATGGCGAAGTAGCGTCCGATTACCGTGGCAATCGTTGCGCATCCGTCCACCTGTGCCTGTACCGTGGCGAGTGAATCGGCGCCTCCGGTCGGTGAAGTGTCGCGCCCGTCGGTGATCGCGTGGATCAGAACGTCATTCACGCCTGCGGCATGAGCGGCTTTGGCGAGTGCCACGAGGTGGTTCTGATGTGAGTGCACCCCGCCATCGGATACTAATCCGAGCAGATGCAGACGTCCGCTCTTTGCCTTTGCGAAGGCTTCGACGAGAACCGGGTTCGACGCAAGCTCTCCGTCCTTGATCGCTTTGTTGATGCGGGTGAGGTCCTGATAAACGATCCGGCCTGCACCGAGATTCAGATGGCCTACCTCAGAGTTACCCATCTGCCCTTCCGGCAGACCGACATCCATTCCGCTGGCGCTCAGCGTCGCCTGCGGGTACGTGGCGTAGAGGTGATCGTGAAAAGGGGTTTTGGCGAGCAGGGTTGCGTCGCCGTTCTGCTCGGCTTTCTCGCGGCCACCGGGATTGATGCCCCATCCGTCGCGAATGATGAGAACTACTGGCTTTTTCGACATGGGGCGGGAATGAAGCAGGGACCGCCCGTGCGCGGAAGAGCGAACTTGTGCGCTTTGCCTCTATGCCGCGTTATCGTTCGCCACCGCGGAGACGAGCGCGGAAAGCACGTCGGGCCGTTCCCTCTGGATACGTTGCCACGAAGGTAGCGCCAGCGGGGGGTGAACTGCGGGAGAATCGAGTTGTTCCGTGAAAACCTCAACGATCCCCTGTTCGGCAGCCAGATCGAACGGCAGTCCATTGATCTGAGCCAGGGCTGCCGAGCGTCGTAGCGCAAGTGCGCACTCTTTCCGAAAGGCACTGGTAAGCGCCGCCCGAAAGTCGTCATCCACCCGCACTCCTTCGGCTGCGAGTTGTGCAAAGAGCGCTTGGGCAATTTCCCCGCACATACCTGCAAGACCGCGCTCCACCGCCTGATGCTTATGGTCATACCCGCTTCCGCCGTCCACCTGACATACATCTCGCGGGTCAGTGCGCCGGAAGACCTCACAAAGAGATCCCACTTCCAAGGCCCAACCTGCACTCCACGGCAGTGCCGCAGCCAGATCGAGGCTCAGTGCGAACTCGCCTGCGAGCGGATATCGGAAGGAGAGAAGGAAATCGAGCATTGGCTGATGACCGGTAACACGGAGCACCGCATGGAGGAGGGGCGCGAAAAATAATCGGCTCACCCTCCCGTATAGCCGATCAGTCACCCGGCTGTAGTACATCTTCGCGAACTGAAACCCGAGCTGCGGATGGGCACACGAGTAACAGAGCCGCGCGAGGTTGGAGCGGCGGAAGGATGCCACATCGCAATCCTGAGTCACCAATACCTGGGCCACTCCTTCGGCAGTGAGCAACCCGACGGCTGCCCAGACGTTTAGTCCTTTGCCGTGGGCGAAACCTCCAGCCACATCTTCGTGCAAGACCCTGAGGCGAGGTCCGTCATTCCAGAGAATCCGGACCGTCTGCGGGAGCTGAGCAAAGAACGCCCGCGCACGAGAAAAGCCTGCGGCGTCGAGTCCATTCATGCTCACCACCACCTCCCTCAGCCATGGGGCCTTCTTCAGTTCTGCGCAGATATGTGACAGCGCCGGGCGTCCCAGTTCACCCGCATGGCATGGGAGGATCAGCGCGATTGGATTCTTTCGGCCTACCTCTGTAAGTTCCTCCTCCAGCTGCAAACCGTTCCTCTCGTTCAGCCGCTGCAGCGTGCAGATCAATCCCGCCTGTGCAAAGTCGCTCATGCGGGCCGGTGGGTTGAGGGTCGAGCGCTGGGGGCTGAGTGCCAGGAAAAAACGAGCCAGAGAGCGCGATCCACCTTCGCGCTTACACGCTCCGCAGGCTCAACAAGTCGACAATCGAAAATCAACGATCAAGAATTGAATCAGGGACTCTCCGGTTCGGGCTCCGGTTCTTCATCATCATCCTCGAGCACCTCCTCGATCTCTTTCTTCATCTTCCGTGACAGGAAAGGACGCAGGAATCCGTAGAGAAGATATGAGAGGAAGATCAGGAACGGCATCCACTCGTAGAAGACCACCGTCAGGCCGATCGCAGAAATGATGGCGAGGAACTTCGGCATGGAGCGCGTGGTCCTCCAGGAGATGCCCTTGAAGCTCGGGTATTTGAACTTGCTGAACATCATCCACGCCAGGAAGAGCATCAGGATGGCGAGTAGCCCTTGGCCGAATTGCCCGATATCCCGCTGCTTTTCATCCATCCAGAGCATGAAGAGCGTCAGTGATGCAATCAGGCCGGCTGCTGCCGGAATCGGCATCCCGGTGAATTCCTTGTTTGCCGATGCTGTGTTCGCCGCTGCGATGCAGTTGAAGCGGGCAAGCCGTAAAGCGCCGCACACCAGGTAGACGGATGCGATGATCCAGCCGATCCGGTCCAGTTGGTGCAGGACGATGCTGTAAACCATCATCGCTGGCGCGACACCAAATGAAACGATGTCTGCAAGCGAATCAAACTCCCGCCCGAAAGCACTATCCGTCCCTCCCAAGCGTGCCAGTCGGCCATCCAGTAAATCGAAGATACACGACGCGAGGATCAGCCAGATCGCGATGTAGATCTTGTCCGAAGCCTGTTCGTTCGCTTTAGCGATGATCTCGGCCGACATCGAGCCGGCCGCCCCCGCTTTAATCAAGGCGCTTTCGATGATGTTGAGCGAAGCGGCAAAGCCGCAGAACAGGTTGCCTGCCGTCATTAGGTTGGGCAGGAGGTAGATTTTAGGGCCGTAAGCTTCGCTCATCGTTATCGATGTTTCGGATGTGCGCCGTAGAGCGTGCGCGCGTTTAAGTGGTTAGAGGAGTGGCTGCAAGGAGGCACTGACGATGCAACAGACACCGTTCTGCGCGCCCCTGTTTCTTCTTTTTGCCTTTTTGCAGCCACGAAGGTGATCTCTGCAGGCCGTTAAGCCTCTGGGAATCGTGCAATAACCGTCTCGCCGCCCTTCACCTTGTCGCCGATTTTTACGGTCACGACACAGTCCAGCGGCATGTACACTTCGGTGCGGGAGCCGAAGCGGATCATTCCGAAGCGCTCTCCGACCTTCAGCGTATCACCGATTTTCGACCATGGTACGATGCGGCGTGCGATGGCCCCCGTGATCTGGCGGATCACCAGCGTAGCACGTTCACCCTGAATCGCCCAGGTCATGGCTTCGTTCTTCGTGGTCGCCTCTGAGTGCCGGGCGTCGAGGTACAGCCCGGGGTGATGCTGAATGTAGGTGACTCGTCCAGCGATCGGGGCGCGGTTCGTGTGGACGTCGAAGACCGAGAGGAAGATGCCGACACGCTTTTGCCGCCCTTTGATGACCTCAGTCTCCTCCAATTCGGTAATATCCTGCACCGTGCCATCCGCGGCCGCGATGATCGCCAGCGGGTCTGGCGGCGCGGAACGTTCCGGGTCCCGGAAGAAATTGATGCAGAAGAGGAGCAGGAGCACCGCCAGGAACACCAGCCAGTCCCAGTTTAGAGCCAGGCCGACGATTCCGAGCAGCAGCACAACGGCAAAGATCCAGCGACCTTCGAAAAGTGTCTGAAAACGCATGTGTGGCTATAGATATGTTCCCAGTGTTACGTGCCAAGTGCCAAGTGAGGGTGGAAAAGTCATGAGTGAAAGTGGCTGGGGGGTGTAGCGCGACCACTTGGCACTTTCACTTGGCACCTGGCACTCGTACCTTTCCCCCATGCTACAAACGGCAATCGATCCGAATCTCACCATGGGTGAGCTGCTCAAGGCCTATCCCAGCGCACAGCGCGCTTTGTTCCGACGGTACCACATTGGTGGATGTTCCAGCTGCGGGTTCCGGCCCGATGAGACCCTCGCACAGGTCTGCGCCCGCAATGGAAATCTACCTGTAGCCGAGGTGGCCGAGCATATCGTCGCCAGCCATGAGTCGGACCAGAAGCTTCAAGTCGCACCTGCGGAAGCTGCGGAATTACTCAAGAGCGGTCGTGCCCGCCTGCTCGACGTCCGTACCCGGGAGGAATTCGATGCGGTTCACATCGAAGGTTCCACTTTCTTCACCCAGCAGCTCATGAACGAACTGCCCGGCTGGGACCGCGAGAAGCTCATCATCTTTGTCGATCACCAGGGTACCCGGGCTCTGGATGCTGTGGCTTATTTCATCGGGCATGGCGTGGAGAATGTCCGCTGTATCCGCGGCGGCATTGATGCCTGGAGCTGCGAGGTCGATCCCGCTTTGCCGCGCTACGAATTGGAGTAGTTTCTTTGTATGAGCAACGATCTCGAGCAGCGGATCAGGGATGCCATATCCCAGCCGAAAAATCTCGGCGCGATGGAAAACGCGGACTCTGTCGGAACTGTCGGCAGTCCAGACTGCGGCGATATGCTGCGGATGTGGGTGAAATTCAAAGAAGACGACCAAGGTCGTAAGGTAATCGACAAGGCCACATTCCAGACCTTCGGCTGCGAGACAGCCATTGCCGTTGCAAGTGTCGCGACCGAGTTGATCGCCGGGAAAACCGTGGAGGAAGCGCTCTCGATGTCCGGGAGCGACCTTTCGGCGCCTCTGGGCGCCCTGCCGCCGATGAAGATCCACTGCGCACAGCTCGTGGAAGGCGCACTGAAGAACGCCCTGACCCCGCCCGCCGCTGATCATGCGGAAGCCCGGGCCGCGGAAATCGAGGGGGTCGGTTCCGTGGCTGCCCCGAATGCACCCGCGCCCGGAGCACCTACGCTCCTCGATAGTTTCGCGAACAAGCCTGCCAGGGAGAAGAAAGTAAAGGTTGTCCTCAAAACCCCGGCAGCGTCCAATAACACGCAGCCCGAGAATTCCTAGCCTATGCAAGATTCACCCGAGAAAACGCTCCTTCGCGACTGCGAAGCCATCCGCATCCCGAGTGGCGACGTCTTCACTCTGCCTGCCGGCACACAGGTTTATATCACTCAGGCACTTGGCGGCAGCTACACGGTCCAGACCGATCAGGGTCTCGCTCGCATCTCCTCTCAGAATGCTGATGC
>CBINJX010000030.1:0-13587 GCA_966251085.1 uncultured Verrucomicrobiales bacterium | reverse complement strand
GAGCCGCGTGTTAGCGGATTGCGAAGTGTTTGGTGGGGTCAGAGCGCCAAAGGCGCGGTCTATAGCAGCCTGGGGCGCAGCCCCAGGAAACGACGCCCATAGCGTCCAAGGGCTGAAGGCCCGACCTATGAACGGGGAGAAGTCGGTGGCGCGGGTTCGGAAAATAGAACGGGCTTTCAGCCCTCGCGCTCCGGTGGGCATGTTCCTAGGGCTGCGCCCTAGGCTGGTATAGGACGCACCTTCGGCGCTACCCAGCGCACGAGATTCTGATGGCTTACTTAGGAGTCCTGAGGGGTGGGACTGCATTACTCAGAAGGTGGTGGTGAATCCTGCGCGGCTCTCTCTCCGGTGGATGGATTCGACTCTGGACCAGGCGCTGGCATCGTCTGCGCGTAAGATTCGAGCGTCCTCTGCGCCTGCACGAGATACGAGATCGCCTTCGGCAGATCGTGATCGAGCAACTCGTTCAAACTACCGAGCCGCTTGAGCAGCGGCTCCAGCAGATGATCATAATCACGCGTCCATCGTTTCACGTTTTGAAGCTTTTCCTCTGCATGTTCCAGCGCCCGCTTTGCCCGTCGCACCGCTTCCTCCTGTGGGAAAATGTTGTCGCGCAAACCCGAGAGTTTCACCCGCATCAGCTCCTGCTTCGCGTCCCCGAGAATACGGTCGCGCTTGCGGATCTCGCGCTCCCAGACCATCCGCTGTTCGTCCTGCACCCAGGAACGCATCCGGCGGACATCGTCGCCCACCTGATCCACGCTCTGGTGGGCTTTGTCCACGAAGATGATCAGCGCAGCCCGAAGCGCTTCGAGCGCGTCGATCGACGTAACCTTTGCCTGCTCAGCCATGTGCTGTCGTGGCTGAGGTGATCAGCGCTGGTCCAGATACTCCTCGATCCGCTGCGCCTTGCGCAGGAGGTAAGGAGTCTGCGCCTCGGAGATCTCCGTGAACTTCTTCAGGACCTTCATGGTCGTGATGAACTCCTCGGCAAACTTTTCGAATTCCTGATCGGACCACGTGCTGCCGAGCGCGGCAAACCGGGCCTGCAGGGCGGACGCGCGCTGCTGCACGTCATCATTGAAGCGTTTGAGTTCCTTCGCAAAACGCCGGACCTCTTCCGGGTCCATGATCGCCTGAGCCATATAGTAGGAGGGGGTAAGGGGATGAGAACGACCCGCAGGAGCGGGAGTTGGCTTTGCGCCGGCAGCCCCGGGGAGCGTCCACGCGCGTTGCACGGTACCGAGGGCGCGAATGGTTTTCAATCGAAGAGGAACGCCCACTGTTTTCATCCTGAAACGCTCCCTCCGGAAAGCGACGGATTTCATTCTTTCCTGGAATCATGCTGCCCGTAGCCTTGCGTCGTGCCTACGTTCATCGAACGCAAATCCAGCGGCTTCTACGAGTGGGATGCGGACAGTCGGTTCAATCGGCCCCATTCGGTCGGCATCGAGAGCGGTCGCGTCGATGCCTGCATCGCTCGGTACAACGACAGCGGCATGCGGGGACTCTTCGGTTGTCCGTCATTCGGTTTCCGCGAGGATCATCTCGATTTCCTGAATGAGACAAAGCTGAAGCCGGTCTGGCTATGGTTCTGGGACGTGGAGTTGAAGAATGTCGACGCTTTGTACGGACTGGAGGAACTTGATTATTTCGGCATCAACCCAAAGCGCCCCGGAATCGACTTCTCTCGCTTCCGACGAATGACATCCGTCGTGAACCACTGGCTGAAGAGCGACACTGGTCTCGCGAAGGCTGCAATTTCGAAATACTACCTCTGGCACTTCAAGCCGCGGTCGAAATCATTCGAAGAGGCCGAGATCCCGCTGGGGGTAAATCGGCTGGAGTTGAATTGGGCAAACCCGGCGAGTCTTGATGGACTGCCGGTTCTGGAGCACTTGACCGAGCTTCAGATTCATCGGTGCAGAAATCTCGCGGATCTTTCGGCACTGCCTCGCATCGCTCCCAACTTGCGCCACCTGCTGGCGACTACCTCCTCGCGGCTCGTGCCAACTGCGGGAGTCCTTGATCATCCAAGCCTGAAGACAGCCCGGATCGACGGGAAAGAGTTGCTGGCGTGAAGCTCCTTCCTCCCATCCCGCTCTTCCGCATCATCGATCACCAGCTCGGCAAATTCAGCTCTCCATAACCCAATCCAGGCGGACTAAAAGTCCACCCCACTTTGATGCGTCACGCCAGAGTGCGCGATCAAAGTAGGTCAGACTTTCGGTCTGTCCGGAAGGAGCCCCGCAGCTCACCCCCTCCCAAACCCGCCAGGGTAGCCACACGACTCCCATATTCCCGCACACTCCTTTCGCAGCCCCGCGGATCTCTCGTGATACTCCGTGCATCTCTGGAAACAGCCCGACGGTTTCTAGAAACCCGTGTTTTCCACCTGTTGTAGTACCCCCCAATGTTTCCCGAAGAGTCAACCACCCTCTAACGAAATCCCATCCGGGGGATCTTTCTACGTTGCTCGGCTGTAAGTGCCTGGCCGTTACCATCTTCCCCGGAATCATGTCCTTAGTTCGACATCGTCTTTCCCTTCTCTGCGTGCTGCTCCTCGGCAGCGTGCCTCCGCTTGCGGCAGCCGAACTGACATTTGAACGCGACGTGCGGCCGATTCTGAAGGCGCATTGTTTTCACTGTCACGGCGAAGGTGAGGAGCTGAAGGGAGGCGTCGATCTCAGGCTGCGGCGGTTCATGGCGACTCCGACCAAGGACGGCATTCATGTGATGGTACCGGGGAAACCGGAAGAGAGTGAAATGATGCAGCTCATCCGCGAGGGTGAGATGCCGGAAAAAGGGAGGAAACTCACCGCGGAGGAAATGGGAATTCTCGAACAGTGGATCGCGCAGGGGGCAAAGACGCTGAGGGAAGAACCGGCCGAGGTGCCGAAGTTCTGGATCACCGAAGAGGAACGTGAGTTCTGGGCATTCCAGCCGATTCGCCGGCCGGAGCCGCCAGCAGTGAAGAATCCGGCACGGGTTCGTACGCCGGTAGACGCTTTCATTCTGGCGAAGCTGGAGGCACAGGGGCTCGATTTCGCTCCGGAAGCCGACAAAACGACCCTGCTTCGGCGTGTCACGCTTGACCTCACCGGTCTGCCACCGACTCCGGAGGAGGTAGCGGCTTTTCTTTCGGACACCGCTCCGGATGCTTATGAAAAAGCCGTGGATCGGCTACTCGCATCGCCGGCGTACGGTGAGCGCTGGGCCAGGCACTGGCTCGATGTTGCCGGATATGCGGATTCAAACGGTTTTACCGAAGTGGACTCGCCGCGACCGCATGCGTGGCATTACCGCGACTATGTCATCCGCTCGCTGAACGCCGATAAACCTTGGGATCAATTCATCCAGGAGCAACTCGCCGGAGACGAGCTGGCCGGGGTTGACCGGTTTCATCTCCGCGGCGCGATTGAGGATCCGGCACGGCGCGACATGCTGACTGCGACTGGCTTTTTGCGGATGTCACCCGATGGCACGGGCGACGCGGTGCCGGACCAAAATCTCGCACGCAACCAGGTAATCGCCGACACGCTGCAAGTCGTCTCCTCCTCGCTGCTCGGCCTCACGGTGGCCTGCGCGCAATGTCACGATCATCGCTACGACCCGATCGCGCATACCGATTATACCCGGCTCCGGGCGATCTTTGAGCCCGCTTACAATTGGAAACAATGGCGGAAACCTGCCGAACGGCTCGTCTCTCTTTATACGGCGGAGGAGCGTGCAAAGGCGGATGCGATCGAGGCCGAGGCGAAGAAGATCGATGAGGATGCGAAGGCAATGAACGCGAAGTTCAAAGACGAGATCTTCGAAAAACGTCTGGCCGCGCTTCCTGCGGAATTGCACGAAAAGATTCGAGAGACCCGCAAAACACCGGCGGGAAAACGAACCCCGGAACAGCAGCAGCTCTTCAAGGATCATCCGGGGTTGAATGTCGATGCCGGCAGCCTGGATCTTTTCGACCGAGAGGCGGACAAGCAGGTGAAAGCGCGCAAAGCCGAGGCCGAGAAACTGCGTGCAACGAAACCGCCGGAGCAATTCCTCATGGCGCTCACGGAGGTGATTGGGGAGGTGCCGGAGACATTCCTCTTTTATCGAGGTGACCATGCGCAGCCGCGCGATAAGGTTGCGCCGGGGGAATTGGAGATTCTCAACCTGACGAGCCCCGCCACGATTCCCGCGAAAGATTCCGCGCTTCCCTCGACTGGTCGTAGGCTGGCTTATGCGCGGCACCTCACCAATGGCAAACATCCGCTGGTGCCCCGGGTGCTGGTGAACCGTTTCTGGTTGAATCACTTTGGCCGCGGGATCGTGAACACTCCCGGAGACTTTGGCACGCAAGGGGAGCGGCCCACACATCCCGAGTTGCTTGATTGGCTCGCGAGCGAATTCGTGGACGGCGGCTGGAAGCTGAAGCCATTTCACAAGCTGCTCGTCACCTCCACGGTTTATCGTCAATCGGCGCGTCACGACGCCTCGCTGCGTGCAGACCCGGAGAATGAATTCTACGGGCGCTTCAAGCTGAAACGTCTCGATGCCGAGCAGCTCCGTGATGCGATGTTGCTGGTATCCGGGAAATTGAATCCGCAGCCGTTTGGCGCTCCTCTGCCGGTTGCAGTGGATTTGTCAGGCCGGATCACCGTGGGGCAGCAGAAGAAAGACGGGAACGGTGACCCCATTGGAATCGAGAGACTGGGTGAGCAGGAGTTTCGCCGTAGCATTTACACACAGGTGCGACGCAAGCAGCCGCTCACGGTATTGGATACCTTTGATGCACCGATCATGTCGCCGAATTGCGCGGTGCGAACTTTTACGACCGTAGCGCCGCAGTCGCTGATGCTGATGAACGATTCCTTTGTCGTGAGCACCGCCACGCATCTCGCAGAACGACTCCGGCGTGAACATGCGGGAAACGCGAGGGCACAGGTTGAGCGTGGCTGGCGGCTGCTCTTTGGTGAGGCTCCCAGTGACACGGAGATGCGCGATGCACTGCTTTTCCTGGCTGAGCAGAGCGAAACTCTCCGGGCGCGTGCGGCTGCAAACCCTCCGAAGAAGGATGCACCCGCACCGGATCCACAGCTCCAGGCGCTCGCGAGCCTCTGTCAGGCGCTGCTCAGTACAAACCGCTTCCTCTACGTCGAGTAACATGGACTCCCTGTTCTGCTCCCGCCGCCATTTTCTACGTGCCAACGCCTTTGGCCTCGGCTCTGCCGCGCTTGCGTATCTCCTGAAGCAGGAGGGATTGCTCGCGGCTCCCGTCAAACCGCCGCTGGAAAAGCAGAGTTTCGATCTTCTGCCGAAGCCACCACATCACGAGCCGCGGGCGAAGGCGATGATCTCGCTGCTGATGATCGGTGGTCCCTCTCAGATGGATCTCTTCGATCCGAAGCCGATGCTGACCAAATATGACGGGCAGAAGTTTCCGGGAGAGATCAAGTATGACAACGCAGGGGAGGCGAGTTCAAAGGTACTCGGGAGCCCGTGGAAGTTCAGCAAACATGGACAATGCGGCATGGAGCTCTCGGAGCTGCTGCCTCATCTGGGCGGTGTGGCGGACGATATCACCCTGATCCGCTCCATGCACACCGGGGTGAACAATCACGGGCAATCGATGTATGCGCTCAACAACGGGCGCATCACCGCTGGGCGGCCCTCCTTGGGAAGTTGGCTTGGGTATGGCCTGGGAAGCGAGTCACAGGAGCTGCCTGCTTATGTGGCGCTCACGCATCCGAGCGGGCAACCGCTTCTGGTGGGTGAGAACTGGACCAGTGGCTGGTTGCCTTCCATTTATCAGGGAACGGTGGTGCGTCCAACCGAACCGCGGATTCTAAACCTCGATCCTCCCGCACATCTCCGTGGTGAAGCGCAGGCGCGGCAACTGGAGTTTCTTCGTCAGCGAAACAGGGAGCACTTCGAGACGCTTCCCGGGGAACTGGATCTGGAGGCTCGAATCGCGAGTTATGAACTCGCCGCAAAGATGCAGACCGCCGCGAAGGAAGCACTCGATATCTCCAGCGAACCTGAACACATCAAGAAGCTCTACGGGATCGATAAAGACGTGACGCGTGACTACGGCACACGCTGCCTCATCGCCCGAAGGTTGGTTGAGCGTGGTGTGCGTTTTGTGCAGGTGCTGAACCAGGGACAATCTTGGGATCATCATGGTGCGATTCTTTCCGAGTTGCCGCGGCGCTGCGCGGAGGTGGACCAGCCCAGTGCCGCACTCGTGGCCGATTTGAAACAACGCGGTCTGCTCGACACAACACTCGTGCATTGGGGCGGCGAGATGGGGCGTCTGCCAGTGCTGCAGAACGATACCGGCCGCGAGAAATGCGGTCGGGATCATAACACCTACGGCTTTTCCATGTGGCTCGCCGGCGGCGGGATCAAACGCGGTTACGTCCACGGAGAAACCGACGAATGGGGGCATCACGCGGTGAAGGACATTGTCCATCACTACGACTATCACGCCACGTTACTGCACCTCTTCGGTCTCGATCACACCGCGCTTACCTATCAGCGCAATGGCATTGAGATGTCCCTCACGGATGGGCAGGGGGGACGGGTGATCCCGGAGCTGCTCGCCTGACGGGGCTTGCCTCCCGCCCCTTCGCCGATATCGCACTGACCACATGTCAGCGCCACCCTCGATCGCCAGAACCCCTGAGCCCCCGTATTACGCGGCCATTTTTACCTCACAGCGTACCGAGGGAGATCGTGGATACGGAGCGATGGCAGAACGCATGGTAGAACTCGCATCCCAGCAGCCCGGTTTTCTTGGTGTTGAAAGCGTTCGTGGCGCCGACGGCTTCGGCATCACCGTTTCGTACTGGATGAGTGAAGAGGCGATTGCTGCGTGGAAAACACATATGGAGCACGCAGCAGCGCAGGAAGCTGGCAAGCGCGTCTGGTATGCCGACTATCAGCTGCGGGTTGCCAGGGTGGAACGGGCGTATGCCTTCAGGCAGGAGTCGGCTACCTCCTCCACTGAGCACTGAGCACTGACGTACGGACTACTTCCCCCGCGCCCTGATCCGATCCCACATCGGCCGGAGATCTTCATCCTCGAGCGCTTGCGTGCGATACTTCGGATCGAGGCCGAAGGTGATCTCCAGACGACGCTCCGCTTCGGGCAGATCACCAAGCTGGCATGCATAACAAGCGAGGTTGAAGTGATACATCGCTTCCTCGCTCAGTACGCCTTCCGCCTTGAGGAGCAGTTCGTTCGCTTCTGCCAGCGAGCGGGCGCGGCGGATAGCGTAGGCAGTCACGAGGTAGATTGCACCGCAATCCGGGTGCCGCCGTATGGCATCTTCTCCGAAGGCGGCACATGCTTTCCATCGCTTCAGAGTCTGCAGTGTATCGAGGCTCAGCAGCATCACCTCGAGTCGGTGACGATCCTCTTCAGGAACGTGTTGGAGTTCGTTCCATGCCTCCTCTGGAAGACCAAGTTCGAGCCATCCCTGCGTGGCTCGGAGGAGAAAGTTGAGCTGGAAAGTGTGGGGCACTGAAAGCCTAGGAACCCGATGTCCGCTGGTGATTCAAGCGGGGAATTTCCAGGCAGGAGCAGTGTGGCCGGTGCGCGGGTGTGCGGTATAACCGAACGACTGCTCGGTTATACCACTCAAACAATCTCTCCCTACACCGCCGCCGTCAACCCCGCCCACTCCGGCGCTTCGGCCTCAAACGACACCCGCTCCTTCGAAATCGGATGCGTGAAGCTGATGCGCCAGGCGTGCAGGCAGAGCGGGGAATCGGAAAGGGTGAGCGTCTGGGTGTCGCCGACTTGCTCCCCTCCGTGGTATGCCTGATCTCCCACGATCGGGAAACCGAGTTGGGCGCAGTGAATCCGGATCTGGTTGGTGCGGCCGGTGATCGGGCGGGCTTCGAGGAGCGCTGTGCCATCTTCGCGCCGCTCCAGCACCCGGAACTCCGTCCGCGCGGCGAGCCCTGCGACTTCGTCCACCTCACGTGAGCCGATCTCGCCGGCCTCGACGCTGATCGGCGCCTCGCAGGTGAAACTTTCCTTTGCCGGATGCCCCTGCACTCGGACGAGATACACCTTCTCGACTTCCCCACGGGAGAACTGCGGCTGGAGCGTGCCACCCACGCGCCGGGTCCGGGAGAAGACCACGAGACCGGTCGTGTTGGCGTCGAGTCGATGAGCCGGACGCGGTTTTTCCGGGGTGTAGATGGTGCCGAGGATCGACTGCAGCGTGTTCCGGTTGAACCGCCCGCTCGGGTGAATCGGGAGCGGCGCAGGTTTGTGCACGACGAGGATTGCCTCGTCCTCGTAAAGCAGACGGATGTCCGCGTTCACATCCGGCTCGATCGTGGAAGGAAGGAGGTTCAGGTAACGCTCGCCCCCGCGAACGATCCGGTCCGGTGAGGCAAGCCTGCGGTTCTCATCGAGCACCGTGCCTTGTTCGATCTTCGCCTGCCACTCTTCGCGTGGGACATGGGCAAAGATTGTGGAAAGGAAATCGAGCAGCGTCTGGCCTTCGTAAGCCGACGAGACACTTACGGGGCGGTAGTTGTCGTACGGTTGACTTCCCGGGAGCGGGGTGGTGATCCGCTGGATCTCCTCATGCCGTCGCGTGATGATCTCCCGCATCTGCTCCTCGGTGCTCTTGTGGCAATACGGGCACGACTTGCCCGGAAGATAGCGCGGATCCTTCTGATCCTCAGCCGTGAGCGGAGTCTGGCAGGCGTAGCACTGATCGCTATCCGTCTCGGCGAGGCTCGGATCGACTCCGACCCGCTGGTCAAAGACGAAACACTCACCATTGTAGTGGGCGCTGCCGACTTTCTCGAAGTACTTCAGGATCCCGCCATCGAGTTGGAAGATGTTCTTGAAGCCTTCCATCTCCATGAACGGCCCTGCCTTTTCACAGCGGATCCCGCCCGTGCAGAACATCACGATCGGCTGCTCCTTCATCTCCTCGGGAAGCTGGCGGACGGCGTCGGGGAAGTTGCGGAAATGATTGATCCCGATCGGCAGCGCATTTTCGAAAGTGCCGAGCTTCACCTCGTAGTCGTTGCGGGTATCGAGGAGTGTCACCCTGCGCCCCTCATCGAGCCACTGCTTCAACTCCTCCGCGGATAGCTTCGGAGAGGTCCGCTTTGCGGGGTTCACCTCCGGCACACCAAAGGCGATGATCTCCTTTTTGATCCGCACCAGCATCCGGCGGAACGGCTGTTCCGCGCTCTCGCTATACTTCGGCGCCAGATCCTCCAGTCCTGGAATGGCGCGAAGCATCGAGACCAGCCGCTCGATGTCGGTGGCGGTTCCGGCGACGAAGAGATTGATCCCTTCCGTGCTCAGCAGAATGGTTCCTTTCAGTCCCCATTCCTTGCACTGAGCGATTAGCCGCTCGCGGAGCGTTTTCAGATCGCTGAGTGGGGTAAACTTGTAAGTCGAGATGTTGATGAACGGAGCCATGAAAAAGCGGGCCGATAAAGATGGGGCGGTATTGCTCCGCGCCAAGTGGGATTTTTTGGGGTTTGTGGAGATGGTAGAGAAGTGTTCAGTCGTCAGGAGGGGCCATCTCTGGGCATCACGTGATGCCTCTGGCTCATCTCGCGAGATGCGACGGACGGGCGTCATGGGTGATCGCGACCGCATCTCTGGCTGCTTCCGGAGCACTACTCGAAATCCGCACACTCCCGAGACAAGGAGGTCACTCTCATTCCCTCGAACGATAATCGCCTCAGTGTGCCCCCTGAAGCACTAGCTCGCTAATCGCCACTTCCTGGCGTTTGCCGGGATAAACTTCCAGAATCTCGATCATCATCGAGTCGCCGGAGCGCACCATCTGGTCCGGGAACAGTGAGCGTTGCCAGCGGCGGGTATCGGCAAAAGCGACATCGCACAGCGGCTTGTTGTTGTAATAGAGCCGAACCTTCTTCACCCGCGCGTATTCGGACCAGAGTTCTTCGCTTTTCCAGTAGCCGTTGATGATGTCCAGGCCGTAAACCGGCGTTTCTCCCTCGATCTCTGCCGGGAGTTTTTTCGGGAAAACCAGACGCAACTTCGTCCCGACTTTTCCCTTCTTTGACGCATGCGGTGCAGTCCACGGCGTCTGCGCAGATTCATCATTCAGCGCCTTCACGGGCTTGGCCTTTCCACTCTTTGCGGGCACGGCTTCAACATGCCAGCGAAAGGCGCATTTCAGTGAGCACCCTCCCATTAGTTCCTCCAGCACCGGTTCTTCCACGTCCGCTTTGATCTGCTCCACTGCCTCAGACCGCGGGACGGCACAGAATCCGATGAGGGCGATGGCAGTCGTGATGGGGATCAGTAGAATGCGCATGAGGAGATTCTAGGGCGATTGCATGGAGTGTCCACACGGGCCATGCAATGAGGTTCGGTCGCAGTGGGGTTCCGTATTGCAGCGTGGTTGCATTAAATATTGACGAGAGGTGGCTCTTTTGCGCTTAATGCAACCAGCTTGCACGAGGCGTTCTTCTCTCAGCTTGGGGGAAACCATGAGAAACCGCCGGGTGCGGCTGCCGCGGAGGCGTGGCGTCGGGACATCCTGGTGATGTTCATACGCCCGGCGCCCGCCTCCGCAGCTCGTTGCCTCGTACGCATATGAAAACTCGTCTGCCTGTGACCGTTCTCTCCGGGTTTCTCGGAGCCGGGAAAACCACGCTGCTCAACCACATCCTGAACAATCGGGAAGGGAAGCGGGTTGCGGTGATCGTGAATGACATGAGCGAGGTGAACATCGATGCCACGCTGGTGCGTGATGGTGGTGCACAGCTCTCGAGGACCGAGGAAAAGCTCGTGGAGATGAGCAATGGCTGCATCTGCTGCACATTGCGCGAGGATCTTCTCAAGGAGGTGCGCCAGCTTGCGGAGGATGGCCGGTTCGACTACCTGCTCATCGAGAGCACGGGGATTTCCGAGCCGCTGCCGGTGGCGGAAACTTTCTCATTCGAAGACGAGAATGGCGTCTCGCTATCGTCTGTCGCGCGCCTCGACACCATGGTGACGGTGGTTGATGCCTACAACTTCGCCCGGGATTATGCAGAGGCGGACGATCTGGTAGATCGGGGTATGGCGAGTGGGGAGGGGGACACTCGTACTGTTGTCGATCTCCTAACCGACCAAGTGGAGTTCGCCGATGTGATCGTGCTGAATAAGTGCGATCTACTGAATGCTCATAAGCTCGGCGAGTTGCAGTCGATCCTGCAGGCACTGAATCCACGGGCTAAAATCGTTCGCGCTGTCCGTGGGCAGGTGCCGCTCGATGAAGTGCTGAATACTAGGCGGTTTGACTTTGAAGAAGCAGCTAAGTCTCCCGGGTGGTTGAAAGTTCTTCGAGGCGAGGAGACCAGTGAAAGCGAGGAGTACGGCATCTCGTCCTTCGTATATCGCGCAAGGCGTCCCTTTCATCCTCTCCGCTTCTGGCAGGTTATTCATCAGGAATGGTCAGGAGTTGTGCGCTCGAAAGGTTGGTTTTGGCTGGCGAGCCGGATGCGTTTTGTTGGCGAGTGGAGCCAGGCCGGTGGTGCGTGCACCTATAAGCCTGCCGCTATCTGGTGGGCTGCCGTGCCACGGGAGCGCTGGCCTGAAGACGCCGAAACGCGCGCGCAGATCAGCGAGCAGTGGGAGGAGCCTTGGGGCGATCGTCGTCAGGAGATCGTGCTGATCGGCGCGGAGATGGATCAGCGTGCGCTCACTGCCATGCTCGACCGTTGCCTGCTTACCGACACTGAAATGGCTGCAGGCGAGGCGGCATGGAGACGCCTCAAAGATCCATTTGCCTCGTGGGAATCAAACGTGCCCGGCGCGCACCTGCACGATCCGCACGCCGAGCCTGTTCCCTCGCGCTGAGTCCCCGCGCACCCTTCCAACGCTCTCGCGTTTCGCACTGCCTGAAACTCCGGGCCAGGCGAAACGCGCCCACAACACACAACCACGCACATCGCACCCTCATGCAATCTACCTGCCGTTTCCTTCTCGCAGCCATCGGCACTGCGCTCCTCACCGTTGCTTTGCCAGCGCGTGCGAGCCAGTTCAACTACTTCATCGGTATTGATGACCTGCCGACACTCACCAGCGGCACCTACTCCGGGATGCCGAACCCTAACTTCAATCGCCTCACCTTCCTGTGGGGACATCCAAGTAGCACGAACCCATCGAGCAGTCATTATCACTCCAAGGGCATCTTCATCTATACAGGTCCGGCTACAGCTCCCACCATCATCAACTCAACAAGCGATTACGTGCCCGAGGGTTCCATCGCGCCGCTGAAACTGACGCTCGGGACAGGAATCTATGCGGGCAAGCTGGTTTCGAATCCCTACACCGATCTAAACGATCCGGCTTACAACTTCTCGGACCTCACTATTGGTTCGACCCAATCGCTCGCGGGCGAGCCTGATGGCTCGGCGGAATTATTTCTCTTCAATTCCAGTGGGGGGCGCTGGAATTCGCTGTTTGAGGAAGCGGATTTGCATTTCGAACTCGTGAGCCTCACGCCGGGGCTACACATTGGTGGACTCACCTCGTTGGATATCGGTCTCAACGTTCCCGGGAACGATTACCATCTCGCTTCAGGCACGGAGAATAACAGCTTCTCCTTCACGCCAGTACTCTACACGGATGCGAATGCAGCGCCCGGCATCTACGAGGCGGCATTCAAACTAGTGGACGAATCGGGAACCTTTGGTGACTCGGGCGTAATCCGTATCCGCACTGAGGTAGTGCCCGAGCCGAGCACAGCAATACTGCTTCTCTGCGGGGCCGCAGTGGTCGCCGCCCGACGGCGGCGCGCCCCGGCAGCGGCATAACATAGTTCTGGAGAAAACCGCATGTTGCCCGGCTGTGCACATGAGCAGCCGGGTGTTCCCACGACTATGAGTCTTTGTAGAAACTTTACCATCGCACTGGCTGGAAGCGTCACCGCGGCGCACGGGATCACGTTGGATGCCGGTGAGGTGGACATCCGTGTCCGCTACGCGGCGGGTGCGTGGGAGTGGAGCGCTTACGCCCACGAAAGCGAGGAGAGCTTCACGCTAGGTGAAACACTGTTCCGTGGAAATGCGGAGGCCGAGCGGCCCGTGCCAGAGGATTCGCGTTACACTTTCCTCGGCTCCACGGGCCAGAGCTTCTGGCTGTTGCCGACACCGCAGGAGCAGGACCTGATCTTCCTCGGCCTCAGCGCGGAACAGAATGGCTCGGGCATTTTCCAGAATGATCGGCTCCGGCTCACGCTCGTGAGTGTTTCCGGGCCGGGTGAGTTCGCGCTCTTCAGCGTCAACAGTTTCGGTGCACCGCTCGTCCATTTGAACACACGCGATGGGCTAGACTCGGCGGATCTCATTTCGCTGCCGACGAGCAGTGGTCATGTGCATGCGAACTGGGCCTTCTCCGTCCCGGGTGACTACATTCTGACAGTCATTCCAACAGGCACGCTCGCCGGCAGCGGCGAGACGGTGAGCGGACCGCCGGTGGAATGGCGCTTCTCAATCGTCCCGGAGCCCACTGTTGCAGGGTTCCTCCTATCCGCAGGAGTTGTCGTGTTCTTACGACGGTTCCGATCGTCCCCCAAGATGCGTCAGCCTTTCTGC
>CBINJX010000029.1:0-13622 GCA_966251085.1 uncultured Verrucomicrobiales bacterium | reverse complement strand
GCCAAAACCCTCCTGCACCGTCCGCGCGTGCTCATTCTCGACGAACCGGCGAGCGGCCTCGATCCGCTGGCACGCCGTGATTTGCGCTATACCTTGCGAAAGCTCGCGACGATGGGCGCGACGGTCTTTGTCAGCTCACATATCCTCAGCGAACTCGCCGAGATGTGCTCTTCGCTCTGCGTGATGAACCGCGGGCGGTTGCTCGCTTCGGGGACCGTGGATCAGGTCCGGGCGCAGCTCGGCAGTACCGATCGCGTCCTCACCGCGACCTTGCTCGCCCGGCAGGAGGAGGCCGCGGAATGGTTGAAGTCGCAGCCCGCAGTTCACGATCTGCAGATCAGCGGGCAGCAGGTTATCTTTGGATTCAGAGGAAGTGATGAAGCGCAGGCGGACCTGATGGAGGGACTGATCCGCCTCGGGATTCGCATCAGGACCTTCGAGGAAAAACGCTCCTCCTTTGAGGACATCCTCGTGGAAGTCGCCGAAACCAACCGCCGCCCATGAGTACCGCCGTCTCCACTGTCCCACCAGCCCGGCATTCCGCAGGAAGGCTGTGGGCGAACCCGATTTTCAGGCGCTACTGCCAAGCACGTCTCCGGCTCCGCGGCCTGAGTGTTGCATTGCTGCTCACGGTGCTCGTCGCTGCATTCATCGTGACGCTGGCCACCTCGATCGGAGTTCGCACCAAGACAGACCCCGTGGATGCTGCGCGTGGGGCGATCATTCCGCTGCTCGTCGTGCAGGGAGTCATCCTATTCATCTTTGGCACCGCGCAGGTGGCAGGCGGTATGACGGCGGAGCGGGATGAGGAAGTGATCGACTATCAGCGGTTGATTCCCATGACACCGCTCGCGAAGGTGTTAGGCTACCTGTTCGGGCTCCCGGTTCGCGAGTACGTGATGTTTCTCGCCACGATTCCCTTCACAGCCTGGCTCTTATGGCGAGGAGAAGTGGCGTGGAATGTCTGGCTGCCGCTCTACGGCGTCGTCTTCACCTCCACGCTGCTCTACCACTTCACCGGCCTGCTCACAGGGACAGTAGCGCGCAATCGGAGATGGGCGTTTCTCTCGTCGATCGTCCTGGTGTTCTCGCTCTACACCATCATTCCTCAGATGGCGAAGTTTGGGCTGGTGTTCTTCAAGTATCTCACCATCACGCCAGTCTTCCAGGAAAGCCTGCCAGGCATCCTGCCATCCTCCGCAGGTTCGGCGGTAAAGGTGGTGCAGCAGCTGGCGCCCACGGTGAAGTTCTTCAATCTCGATTTCTCCGAGGCGGTTTTCACCTGGTTCTCACAGGGGGGGCTGATCCTGACATTCATCGTCATGCTCTGCCGGAAATGGCGGCGGGCCGAAGCGCATCTGATGGGGAAACTCTGGGCCACCGGATTCTTCATCTGGATTCAGGTCCTCCTTCTGGGCAATGCGCTCCCCTTGATTGATCCCGGCAATCTCTTCCCCTCCCGGGCATTCACTCAAATGGTGCGCCTGCTCCCGAACTGGGCGCCAAAGCCGGGCGAAGCGGTGGCAATGTCGGCTATCTACGGACTGGTCACCCTGCTGCTGATCTTTCTCCTGGCGGGGATCATCACACCATCGACTGAAAATCAGGTCCGCGGCTGGCGGCGTGCCCGCAAACAGGGGAAATCGTCCCTGCCACAGCTCGGCGATGCTGCCACCGCGTTCTGGTTTGTGCTGGTGATGGCGATCGTCGGTGCGGCGGGATGGTTTCTATTCACCGAGGCATTGGTCGAGTCCCGCTGGTTTCCCGGACATACGGTGCCGCTGAGCACTTTTGGGTTCTTTGCGGCGGTCCTGTTGACCGGAGGGATCGGTTTCCAATCTCTGCTCGAAGCCAAAGGCGGGCGCACCCTCACGCTGGTGGGGATCTTCGTGGGAGTCGTGCCGCTCCTGGCAGGGACTGTACTGGGGACGATCAGCAACCGCATGATTCCGCTGGCCGCATGGCTGGTCGGGATCTCGCCCGTGAGCACACCGTTCTACGCGTCGGGCACGCTGCTCTCCCTTTCCGAACTCCCCGTCGAAGCCGCGCGTGCCATTCCCCGGGCTTTCTACTTCTGGCTCTTCGTGGCGGCGCTCACGACCGTCTGGCTCGTTTTCCGGCTGTGGAAAGGCCGGCAGGCGATGGCGAGGAGCGTGCTTGCTGCGCCACCAGAGGGGGAACGTCTCCTGAAAGTCGAGGGGTGAGCGGCCGGCGGAGCGGAAGGGAGAGAAGTGCGGTGCCGGAAACGGCAATTGACATGCGAATGCCCTTCCGCTGGTAGGGCTGTCGTGTCGCGGGCCGCAAGGAGGGCGCGTGGAGAACTATGAACCCGTTCAACGCAACTGCGCATTGCGGTGCGAACTGGACCGGGAGTTCAGATCCCCAAGAAGTAACCGCACCTTCTGACCCAATGCCGCGCACTATCGAAGTTTCCGCCTCTCCCGAAATCGCCGACTCTCTTCTCGAGCGCTTGCAGAAAACAGATGGGATCGTTGGTCTGTCGCGGCATCGTGGAGCGTCATTGGATCCGCAAGGCGATATTCTCGTAATCCAGACGACGAACGATGGGGCGCGTCCTGTGTTTGCCCTTCTGGACGAACTCGGAGTGGAGAGGAATGGAGCCATCCTGACGAACTCACCCCGCTCTCTCTTTTCCCCGAAACACAAAGGCCAAATCGACCAGGAGTCGAACGAAACGGTGTGGGACGAGATGGCCTTTCACCTGAGGCAGGAGACGAACATCGGATTCAATTATCTGGCGTTGATGTTCCTGTCGGGTGCGGTCGCCGCAACCGGTCTCTGGGCAGACAAACTGCACCTCATCATCGGGGCAATGGTGATCGCTCCCGCCTTCGAGCCTTTTGTCCGCATCCCTTTCGGTCTCATCGCAGGTCCCTCGGAACTGACCAAACGGGGCATATTCTCCTGTGCTTCGGGATATCTCGCACTCGCAGGCGGTGCATTGATAGCGGTTTTGATCTTGCGGGTGATTGACCCGGCAGCTGCTTCGGATCTCGAGGCACGCCAGTGGGTCCGCTATTGGTCGTCATTCTCGTCCCCGGGTGTGCTTGTCTCAATCTTTGCCGCCATCGCGGGTGCGATCGTCGTGTGTGGACTACGATCCGTCCTTACCACGGGAGTCATGATCGCGCTTGCACTGGTCCCCAGCCTGAGTGTTGCCGCGATGGCGATCGGAATGGGCGATCTTCCGCTCGCATGGAAAGGAGTGTTACGATGGGGCGTGGATGCCGGAATCGTCATGTTCGTCAGCGCCGTGGTGATTTCAGCCAAGCAGAGGATGTTGCATCGGCGAAAAGCGATCGGGTAGCTGCGTCTAAAGCAGTGAAGACAGAGGCATAGAATTGCGTTGAGTGCGCTCTGGATGCGAGTGCGTCTCCAGGAGAGGGGTTGAAGTTTGTACCGCCGCAGAAGGTCGTGCGGACTCCGAAGGCGCTTTCAGGGAAAACCCGCAGACCCGTTGTTTTGCTCCGTCGCGAACGTGCAATGAGCGTGGAGTTGCTGCTGCTGCTGTGCATCTCGTCACTACCGCTGTGGCTGCAAAGCCCCGTCATCGAACGATATGAAGACAGCGGGAACCAACCTGAAAGCTGCAGCCGCCCGGGCAAACTGCAAGATCGGTATCTCCTGTAAGATCCTGTTCCGATGAGGACAACATGGCCAAGTCAAACTTCATCCAGTCGGCGCCGGAGTGGGTATGGGTTCCATTTGCTGCCGCACTCCTCATCTGTGTACCGGGAGCCGTCGGTATCCTCGCAGGGATGCCATTCCTTTTTCCCAGCCTTGCACCGAGTGCAGTGCTCCAGGCCTCGCATCCTGACCGTCCATCGAGCCACTTCTACTCGGTGGTCGTGGCGCACTTCCTTGGATTTGCTTCCGCGTCTTTGATAGTCTGGCTTTTTGGGCTGTTGCACGATTCGGCAGTTCTTTCTTCCGGCAAGCTGACTGTAGCGCGAGTAGTAGCGAGTGAATTGGCGCTGGCGCTCGCTTCAGTTCTGGAAATTCTCCTGAAAGCACGGCATCCAGCCGCAGCGGCGACGACTCTTCTCGTTGCACTAGGCTCCTTCAAGCCGACGCTGCATGATGCCGGCATTGTGGCCGCCGGCGTGTTGATTCTCGCAGGGGTGGGCGAAGGAGTGCGGCGGTTGCGTCTGCCTCCAGTGGCTTCCCGGTCGTAGCCCTCACGTCTCTCACGATCTCTCCTCAGCACATCTGATACGAACATGACCATCCGTACTCGCGACAGCGTTGCCGACATCTGGGGCGAACGCACTCCTTTCGACGGCCAGGGCCAGTGGGCTTCCCGGTTGGATTATCTGCTCAGCGAAGAACCGGATCATTGGGTTCAATCCTGCTGTGTTCTCTGCACAAACGGGTGTGGACTCGATATTGGCGTAAAGGATGGGCGAATCGTCGGCGTACGCGGACGTGAAGTGGACCGTGTCAACCGTGGCCGGCTCGGACCAAAAGGTCTCTACAGCTGGAAAGCCAATAACAGCGAGGATCGGCTGACCCGCCCCCTCATTCGCGACGGCGCCAAGGGGAGCGGCAAATACCGTGAGGCATCCTGGGATGAAGCGATGGAGCTGATTGTGAGCCGATGCAAGGAGGTGCGCGAGCAGTACACTTCCGGCGCGATCGGGATTTACAACACCGGGCAGCTTTTTCTCGAGGATTACTATACGCTCAGCGTGGTGGCCCGCGCGGGTTTGGGAACCAATCATCTCGACGGCAACACGAGGCTCTGCACCGCGACCGCCGCAATGGCGCTGCGTGAAACGTTCGGAGCCGACGGCCAGCCCTCGAACCTCACAGATATCGATCAGGCGGACTGCATCGTGCATTGCGGGCATAACATTGCCAGTACACAAACCGTTACGTGGATGCGGATTCTCGACCGCCGCCGCGGACCCAATCCGCCGAAGCTGATCGCGATCGATCCCCGCAACACCTATATGGCGCAGGAAGCCGATATTCACCTTACCCCAAGTGTGGGTACCAATGTCGCGGTGATGAACGGGCTGTTGAACCTGATCATCGAAAGCGGGAAAATCGATGCCGACTTTATCGAAAAGCACACCGTCGGTTTCGACACGCTCAAAAAGAAAGTGGCTGGCTATACCCCCGAGAGAGTGGAGGAGATCACCGGCGTCCCCGCAGCTCAGCTCCGCGAAGCCGCACAAGTCATCGGCTCTGCCCAACGGCTTCTCTGTACTGTTCTCCAGGGCTTCTATCAGGGCAACGAAGCAACCGCGTCCGCGGTACAGGTCAACAATCTCGTCCTGATCCGTGGTATGATCGGGAAACCCGGCTGCGGAGTGATCCAGTCCAATGGACAGCCGACTGCACAAAATACTCGCGAGACCGGATGTGATGGGGAGTTTCCCGGTTTTCGTAACCGCGAAAATCCGAAAGACATGGAGGAACTCGCGCGGATCTGGAACGTGGACCCGCTTCAAATTCCGCATTGGGCTCCGCCGACTCACGCGATGCAGATCTTCCGGTTGGCAGAGCTCGGGGCGATCCGGTTTCTTTGGATCATCTCAACAAACCCGGCGGTTTCCCTTCCCGAGTTGCACCGCATCCGGCGCATCCTCGCGCAGGAGTCGCTCTTCGTCGTCGTTCAGGATGCGTTCATGACGGAGACCGCAGAGTTTGCCGATGTCATTCTCCCGGCGGCCATCTGGGGCGAGAAAACCGGTACGTTCACCAATTTCGAGCGCACCGTGCACCTCTCGTTGAAAGCAGTGGAGCCGCCCGGCGAAGCCCGGCCGGACATGGACATCCTCATCGATTTCGCACATCGCATGGGCTTCAAGGACAAGGACGGTGCGCCGTTGATCAAGTGGCGTACGCCCGAGGAGGCGTTCGAGGCATGGAAGATCTGTTCAAAGGGGCGTCCCTGTGACTACAGCGGCATAACGTATGCAAAGCTTGCCGGAGGCTCCGGGATTCAATGGCCGTGCAATGAGCAATTTCCAAATGGGAGGGAACGCCTCTATGAGGACTTCCATTTCCCCACCAGCTTTGAGTCTTGCGAAGACTTTGGACACGACCTCGAAACCGGTGCCCACGTCAAGAAGGAGGAATACAAGGCCAAGGATCCAAAAGGGCGCGCGATCCTGAAAGCCGCCGAATACCTGGGATCGTTTGAAGAGCCCGATGACACCTATCCGTTCCGTCTGACGACCGGCCGGGTGGTGCACCATTTCCACACGCGAACGAAGACCGGCCGCTCCCGGGAATTGTATGAGGCCGCGCCGGATGCGTTCGTGCAGATAAACGCGGAGGACGCGAAGAGGCTCGGAATCGAGGCGGGTGACATGGTGGAGATCACGTCCCGGCGTGCGACCGTCACCGCTCCGGCGAAGATCGGAGACATCCTGCCCGGGCATGTCTTCATCCCATTCCACTATGGATATTGGGATGAGAAAGATTCCCATGGAGGGCCAGATGGACGGATGCGTGCCGCCAATGAATTGACGATGACTGCTTGGGACCCGGTAAGTAAGCAACCGTCTTTCAAGTACGCTGCGGTGCAGGTGGCAAAGGCCGGGAAATCATCTCTCCGGGAAGGGGCCGCCTCGCTGGTAGGCAAGGTGAATGATCGCGCGCAGGAGTACGTGGACATGGCTTTCGAGTCCGCACACAAAACGCGGGCCCACATTCCGGACTACATCGGGGTCGTTCGCGCCTCATGGGAGCAGTTTGCGAGCGCCTGCGAGGAGATGTCGGCGCGTCATCCGAACGATGCCGAGGTCCGTGAAAGCACCCTGCGCCTGGCGCGTTTCTCCAGGGACATCGTCGAGCAGTTTCAGCCGTTCGTGGATAAATACGGAGCCAAGTACGAGGATGAGCCGACCCGTGTCTGGGAAGCGACGTTCCGAGCGAGCAGGTCAGGCGGCTTTGGGTTACTTCGCAATCTGCAGGCTCTTTATCTAGTCGCTTCGGAAGCGCATATCGCAGCTGCGGTGATGGCGAGTGCGGCGATGGAGTTGCGCGATCACGAGTTGTTGGACTTCTGCCTCGAGAAGGCGCAGTTCGCGAAGAAATGCAAAGAGTGGTGCCAGACCGCTATCGACGAGAATGCGTCGCAGGCGATCGTGGTTCCGGCGTAGGGGATCACAGTTTTGCTGTTGGCGGAAGTTGTGGAGCGTCTTGGAAAGGCTGCGGTGTGGGGCAGGGGCATGGCTCGATGAACTGCCGCCAGGCATCAGCCGTCACGCCGGGGGATTGTTCCGCCAGAAGTACGTGATCCAGCTTCCATCGGGCTGGGGTTCCGCGCGAGCGCTGAAGTTTTCGCTCTGGAGTTTCTCGATCAACGGTGAAGGAAGAAAAGGTGCGACAACCGCGAGCCCTTCTCCTGTTCGTAGTGCATCCACACGTTTCCGGATTTCAGGGAAAGGCTCGATACCGTCCTGTAGCAGTTTACGGACGTCGAAACGCTTGAAGGAAGTTGCTTTAGCAGGCGCGGACATAGGCAGGCTCCGGGATCTATGATGGATGAGGTATTGTCCTCTGTAGCATTCTATCGGAGTGGCTCTATGGAATCGAGTGGCAGTGGACTGCTACTCTTCAGTATCCGGAACAAGCACCCGCGGAACGAGCCGGATGCCCCAGATCAGAGCGGCCGCCACGCAGAGGAGAGCGGCATAGATCAAATGAACATTTCGGCCGTTCATCGTCGGCATGAAGTCGGCGCCGATCCGGGCACCGATGCCGATCACCAGAAGCACGGCAGCCGTGGTAAGGAAAGGGAGGGGACGCTTGAAGAGATGGCTCTGGCCGCTGTGCCCCAGCATGACCCTCGTGGCAACGGTGAACGTGACGAGCATGAATCCCCCGATGAAAAGCAGATGCAACCCGGCGATCCGGTAAGCCGGGAGCAGTACCGGCCAGAGGAGCCCGGCGAGCAATAGCCAAGTGCTCGCGCGAACGCATCTTCCGAGGAACGGACAAGGACCGAATTTCAAAACCGCAGGCATCTGGGTGCCGATATACAGACTCGCAACGAGGAACCGAAGCGCCCCAGCCTCGCGGACATAGCCGAATGTTTCCCACGCGAAGGAGGCCACAATGAGCAGCGCCACGCTGGCGGCGATCAGGGCCTTACGGATCCACCAGGGCGTTGGCTTCCGCATCTCGGCAAGTTCCGGACCAAAGGGCATGCCGAGAAATCGCGGGAACAGGAACACTCCGACTCCGAGCACTGGGAAAAGGACGAACCCCTGATTCAACAGCAACCCACCGAAAAGGTATAGACGCCCGAGCGTCGGGCTGCCGTAGCAGAAGACGACGAGTGCGGTTCCTATCAGGGCACTGAGAAGCCCCGCTGCGACGAGCACGAAGTTTGGAGGCGGGAGTTCCTTTCCAGTGACAAACCGCACTCCGAGTGAGCTTAGGAAACAAAGGAGCAGCCCGAGGAACAGCGCGTCACCGGGCAAGGTCTGTCCAGCGAGATGCAGGCCAAGAGAAGCGATATGAAGCGAGAGGAGTACCCCCACTTCAGGCAGCGAGAAATGGCTGGCGCTCGTGAGGCGTGGTCCTGCCGTTCCCAGAAAACCGAAGATGAACGCCCCCATGAATCCTTCCACCATCAACCGCGCGTGGACGGTCAGTGGATATGCCTTCCAGATACCCCAGAGAAACAAAGGCCAAAGCAGAATGCCAACGATCCCGGCCAGAAGACCGAGCGGAAAGAAAAGTCTGTATGGCTCCTCCGTGGACATCGCCCTGAAGGTAGGGCGGCTTAGTTTCAGCGTACTCGGGCACATGCCTGTAAGATGCCCGAGTGCGGCTGAGCCGGCTTTGACGCAGGTCAAGGTCTGACAAAGTCGGCATCCTCCCTGGCCGAAGTCAGAGAATCCCCCGCGCTATCAGTAGAGGCAAAACAATGTAGAGGAGGGTATCGCGCACGAGATAGTAGGCCACGACGATAATCACGAACCGCCAACCTCGCTGCCGGATGAGTTCCCGGGGGCCTCCGCGGCGCAGATGTCCGATGCTGTCAAAAATCCAGTACCGATAGAGCCGTCCGATGGCTCGTACCGGAGTCTGGAATATTCGGAGACGCATGGCTGAAGGATCTGTGTCGTCTTTCTGTTGAAATACTACGGTGGATCGCTTGAGGCGCGTCCACTGGCGCTGCGGCGGATGCCGATTAAGCAGGGCAGTGTTTATGGGGGACCTACGAGAGCAAGTCCTGATTCTGTGTGCCCGCTTCCTGAATCCTGAAGAAATCCTTGCGTCTTCACGTTCTCTAAAGGTTCCGGGTGCCAGACTCGCGGCAGTTCACTCGTAACAAGCTGACACCCATGCCTGTAAGATCCGTCTCCCTCTGCTGTCGCGTCGTCCTCCTGGCCGGAGTGCTCGGATGCTGCTCGTGCGCCAATCCGGGAATTCGTGGGGCGGAAAGCCGGATCGTCACGCCGACTCGCTGGCAGGCCGGCACGGGGAGTAAGACATCACAGGGAGCCCTCGATACCGCGGAGCTGAAGCGCTGGTGGGAACGTTTCCGCGATCCGACATTAAATGAGCTGATTGCACAGGCGTTACGCTCCAGTCCCGATATCCGGACCGCACTCTCGAAAATCGCGGAATCCCGTGCCCGGAAGGGTGTGGAATTCTCGGGCTTCTTTCCATCGATTACGGCCAGCGGTTCCGGCGTCAGCAGTCGGCAGGAGAATCGTGTAGCGAGTACCCTGACCCAGAGTGAATCTTATAGCGCGGGACTGGATGCCAGCTGGCAGTTGGATCTGTTTGGCCAGCAGCGCCAAAACTTCAAAGCAGCCTCGGCGGATCTCGCACAGGCCACAGAAAACTTCTATGGCGCACAGGTCTCGCTGGCCGCGGAGGTGGCGGAGGCTTATGTCGATCTGCGTGAAGCGGAGGCCCAGCTGGCGGTGGTCGAAAGCAGCCTCGCGAGCCGTACATCGACCGTAGATATCACCCGCTGGAGAGAGGAGGCAGGCCAAGGTGGCGCACTCGATACTCAGCAGGCATTGAGTACTCTGGAACAGGCGCGCGCGACGATCCCGACTCTCAAACAGACGATTGCTCAAACCCGGAACCGCCTTGCTCTACTCTCCGGCCGCACGCCGGGCTCACTGGACTCGCTGCTGGTAAAGAAGCGGTCCGTGCCCACTGCACCGGACCGTCTTGCGGTGGGGATTCCCGCGGAAACATTGCGACAGCGCCCGGATGTACGGGCTTCCGAGCGGGCGGTGCAGGCCGCTGCGGCCCGGAGAAAGTCCGCGGAACGGGAGTGGTTCCCCAAGCTGAACCTGAGCGGAACGATTGGCCTCGAAGCGCTCAAAGCAGGGCGACTTTTCAGTCCGGAGATGATCGCCTCCAGCCTGCTCGGCAATCTCACGGCTCCCATCTTCGACGGCGCTCGTATCCAGCAAAATATCCGTATCCAGAGCGAACAGGAAAAACAGGCGCTGATCGCATACGAGTCCACGGTTCTGCGTGCACTCTCGGAAGTGGAAAACGCGCTGATCGCCGTGCAACGCACTGCGGAACGTCTTTCCCTGCTGGGCAATGCCATTACGGCTGCCCGGCAAGCGGCGACCTTGGCCGGCCAGCAATACCAAGCCGGGCAGGTGGACCTGCTCGTGGTGCTGGAAGCCGAGCGCACCCTGCTGAGCCTCGAAGAACAGCAGGTCACGACCCAGTCCAGTCAGGCCAGCGCGCACATCCAACTTTACAAGGCGCTCGGTGGCGGCTGGGCGTCTTTCTGATCTCTGCCCCATTCCTTTCTATGAAGACATTGGTCACCCCTGAACCCAAAAGCCTCGCCGCCATCGTTCAAGCAGGCGGACGGAGCCGGAACTCCCGGTTCCGCTTCATTCTCACACTCGCGGTTCTCATTCTTGGACTTGCCGGATGGTTCTGGTGGAGCCGAGCCGCACAGGCGCATAACCAAACCGCGCAGTTTGCCACCGAACCTCTGCGGCGTGGCGATCTCAGCCTCACCATCACCGCCACGGGAAACCTCGAGCCAACAAACAAAGTTACCATCGGAAGCGAACTCTCGGGAACTGCGCTGGAAGTCTATGTGGATACCAACGATCAGGTCACCAAGGGAGAGCCGCTCGCGAAGCTGGATAATCATAAGCTGACCCAGCAAACCGAGAGAAGCCGGGCATCGCTGAACTCCGCAAAGGCAAGGGTCAAGCAGGCGGCAGCGACGCTGAAAGAGAGTGAAACCTCGCTGGGACGGCTGCGGGAACTGCATCGGTTGAGCGGTGGAAAGGCACCATCGAAGGCCGAGCTGGACACGGCGATAGCAGCGGCGGAGCGTGCACAGGCGGACGTCACTAGCGCACAGGCTGCAGTTGCGGAGGCCGAGGCGGAAGTGAGGGCGAATGAGACCGATCTCGCGAAGGCAATCATCCGGTCGCCGATCGACGGTGTCGTGCTCACTCGCAGCCTGGAGCCGGGGCAGACTGTTGCCGCCAGCTTCACCGCACCGGAGCTGTTCGTGATCGCCGAGAACCTCAGTCAGATGAAACTCAAGGTTGCCGTGGCAGAAGCCGATATCGGCCGCGTGGCCCAGGGGCAGAAAGCCGCTTTCACCGTCGATGCCTGGCCAGACCGTTCTTATACGGCAGACGTGACGAAGGTCGCGTTTGGGTCTGCTGTGACGGACAACGTGGTGACCTACGAGACCGAGCTTCAGGTTTCCAACGACGATCTTAGTCTGCGTCCAGGGATGACAGCCACGGCGGATATCCGAGTCGCTGAGACGAAAGGGGAGCTATTGGTTCCCGCCGCGGCACTGCGCTTCGACCCGACTGCGTCGACGACATCCGTAGCTGGAGCAGGAATGCCCAAAAAATCTTTTGTGCAGACCCTCATGCCGGGGCCGCCACGGCGCGGTGCAAGGCCGATGCCGGCTGCGGATGCCGAGAAGCGTCCGGGCAAATCGATGCCTGGCAGCGCCCAACTCTGGGTGCTGCGTAACGGAACGCCTGAAGCGATCCCCGTGAAAACTGGACTCAGCGACGGACGCCTTACTGTAGTCTCCGGCGACGGTCTCGAGGAAGGCACACCGGTCATCACCCGTACCATCACACCCGCATCGTGAAGGACTCCACCGCATCCTCGCTGATCGAGCTGCGCGGATTGAGAAAAACGTATGGGCAAGGGGACGCCGCCTTCCAGGCACTGCGCGGCATCGACCTTACGATCAAACGTGGCGAATTCGTCGCGGTCATGGGACCGAGCGGATCCGGCAAATCCACGCTGATGAACCTGCTCGGTTGCCTCGATACGCCCACGGACGGCAGTTATCTATACAACGGGATCGCCGTGGAAACACTCGATGCTGATCAGCGCTCCCTGCTCCGTCGTCATGCGCTTGGATTTATCTTCCAAGGATTCAATCTGCTCGCCCGCACGAGTGCTCTGGAGAATGTCGAACTGCCGCTGCTCTACCGCGGTATTCCAGCCGGGCAGCGGTACGAAAAAGCCTGTGCCGCGCTGGCTTCCGTCGGATTGCCCCACAAGCTTCGTAATACCCCGGCGGAACTCTCCGGGGGGCAGCAGCAGCGCGTCGCCATTGCGCGGGCCATCGTCACGCAACCCAGCACGCTTTTCGCCGACGAGCCGACCGGGAATCTCGATTCCACCACGACTCACGAAATCATGGAGCTGCTCGTCCGTCTCAACGTGGATCACGGCATCACCGTGCTGATGGTCACGCATGAAGATGACGTAGCCGCGTACGCCCGGCGTACAGTGCGTGTGAAAGACGGGTACATCGAGTCCGACATCACCCGGTCCTGATCCAATCCTCCTATGCTCTGGAATGCTTTTCTCATCGCGCTGCGGGAGATCCGCCGCAATCTCACCCGGGCCTTTCTCACCGTACTCGGTGTCATCATTGGGGTCGCCGCGGTGATTACCATGGTCACACTTGGTCAGGGAACCACCCAGGCCGTGAAGAACCAAATCTCCAGCCTCGGCAGCAATCTCCTGGTGCTGCGCCCCGGTTCCGGCTTCGGCCCCCGCGCTGCTTCCACCGGGGTGCCAAACTTTACCGAGGCAGATGTGGAAGCCGTGAGCGAGCAGATCACCGGGATCTCCTCAGTCGCTCCCGTGTCCAGCGCTACGCTTAGCAGCATCTACTTGCAGAACGCACGCTCGACCCCGGTCACCGGGACCACACCCGACTACTTCCAGATCAATAAATGGACGATCGCCGACGGCCGCTTTTTCAACGATGCGGATTCCCGGGCGGGGGCTGCTGTCTGTGTCATCGGTGAAACCGTAAGGCGTGAGTTGTTCGGCTCTGCAAATCCCATCGGCGCAAAGATCCGCCTCGGGAAAGCCTCCTGTGAAGTCATAGGTCTTCTGGCCAGTAAAGGTCAGGCCGGAATGGGGGATCAGGATAACACGATCATTGTGCCGCTCTCTTCACTGCAGCGGCGTCTCGTCGGGAAGACCTCCTCGCGGGATATCAGCCAGATCATGATTTCTGCCGAGGAGAATGCCAGTAGCGATGCGTTGATTGCGGAGATCACTTTGCTGATGCGTCAGCGTCGCAGCCTGCAGGCAAATGAGGATGACAACTTCTCCGTATTCGACACCCGGCAGAT